>CAYWGQ010000008.1:0-49981 GCA_964457725.1 uncultured Gammaproteobacteria bacterium | reverse complement strand
GATCAGCGCCGCGTCGCGCAGCGAGCCGAGCGCCACCGTCAGCAGGACGCCGATCGCAACGAGCGTCAACGGCACGACGACCGCGAGCCGCCGGCTCGCGGACTGCAGCTGCTCGAACGTGCCGCCGTACTCGATCCAGTAGCCGGCCGGCAGATCCACCTGGGTCTCGACGGCGCGGCGCACGTCGGCGACGAACGAGCCGAGATCGCGCTCGCGGACGTTCGCCGTCACGACGACGCGGCGCTTGCCGTTCTCGCGCAGCATCTGGTTGTAGCCCGTCGCGAGCTCGAGCGACGCGACCTCGCGGAGCGGCACGAAGCCCGAGCCGAGCGGCACCGGCAGCGCGCCGAACGCGTCCGGGCTCGAGCGGAGCGGCTCGGGCAGCCGCACGACGATATCCGCACGCCGATCTCCGTCGTAGAGCCGACCCGCGACGACGCCGCCGAGCGCCGCGGCCACGGTGTCCTGCAGGTCCGCGATCGAGAGCCCGAGCCGTGCGAGCGCGTCGCGCTTCGGCTTCACCGCGAGCACCGGCAGGCCGGTCGACTGCTCGACCGCGACGTCCGCGGCGCCCGGCACGGCCGCGACCGCGGCCTCGATCGCGCCGCCGAGCTCGACCAGCCGCTCGAAATCGTCGCCGAACACCTTCACGGCGAGCTCCGCACGAACGCCGGCGATCAGCTCGTTGAACCGCATCTCGATCGGCTGGAGGAACTCGTAGCGGTTGCCGGGCACCGACTGCACGAGGGCCTCGAGCTCGGCGACGACCCGCGCTTTCGGCTTCCGCGGATCCGGCCACTCCGCGCGCGGTTTCAACATCACGAAATTGTCGGCGACGCTCGGCGGCATCGGATCGGTCGCGAGCTCGCCGGTGCCGATCTTCGCGAACACGCGCTCGACCTCCGGCAGCTCGCGAATCCGCGCCTCGAGCTCCTCCTGGAGCGCGATCGCCTGCCCGAGCGACGTGCCGGGTATTCTGAGCGCGTGCATTGCGATGTCGCCTTCGTCGAGCGTCGGCACGAACTCGGCCCCGAGACGCGTCGCGCCGAGCACCCCGAGCGCGACGAGCGCGGCCGCGCCCGCGAGCACGGGCAGTCGATGGCGTAGCGAGATCGCGAGGATCGGACGGTATCCCGCCCGCACGGCCTCGAGCAGACGGTTGCGGCGCGCACGAACCGGGTAGCGCGCGAGGAGCGCGACGGCCGCCGGCACGAACGTGACTGCGAGCAGCATCGCGCTCGCGAGCGCGATCACGACGGTCGCGGCCATCGGGTGATACATCTTCCCCTCGACGCCGGTGAGCGCGAAGATCGGCACGTACACCGCGGTGATGATGCCGACGCCGAAGAGCGCGGGACGAATCACCTCGCGGGTCGCCGCGAGCACGACGGCGCGGCGCTCCGCGAGCGGCAGCACGTGCCCTTTCCCGGCCTCCTCGAGCCGCCTGAGGCAGTTCTCGACGATGATCACGGCGCCGTCGACGATCAGGCCGAAGTCGATCGCGCCGAGGCTCATCAGGCTCGCGCTGACGCCGCTCTCGACCATGCCGGTCACCGTCATCAGCATCGTCAGCGGGATCACGGCCGCGGTCACGACCGCGGCGCGCACGTTGCCGAGCAGCACGAACAGCACGACGATCACGAGCAGCGCGCCTTCGGCGAGGTTCGTCGCGACCGTGCGCAGCGTGCGCTCGACGAGCGTCGTGCGGTCGTAGACGGCGGACAGCGTGATCCCGGGCGGCAACGTCCGCGCGATCTCCTCGAGCTTCGCGGCGACCGCGTTCGCGACCGCGCGGCTGTTCTCGCCGATCAGCATGAAGACCGTGCCGAGCACGACCTCGCGGCCGTTCTGGGTCGCGGCCCCGCTGCGGAGCTCCTGCCCTACGGTCACGGTCGCGACGTCCGCGACGCGCACCGGCAAGCCGCCCCGCTCCGCGACGACGATCGCTTCGAGATCCGCGAGCGACTCGGCCTGCCCCGGGACGCGGATCAGCCATTGCGCGCCGCCGCGCTCGATGAACGCGGCGCCGCGATTCGCGTTGTTGCGCTCGATCGCGGCCGCGACGTCGGCGAACGACAGCCCGAGCGCGAGCAGCTTCGTCGGCTCCGGCGCGACGAGTATCTCTTTCTTGAAGCCGCCGATCGGGTTGACCTCGACGACGCCGGGCACGCCGAGCAGCTGCGGCCTGACGATCCAGTCGTGCACGGAGCGGAGATCCGTAGGCGTGACCGGCGAGCCGTCCGCGTTCTTCGCGCGGGGCTCCGCGTCGACCGTGAACATGAAGATCTCGCCGAGACCCGTCGCGACCGGGCCGAGCGCGGGCTCGAGCCCGGAAGGCAGCGCCGCCCGCGCGCTCGCGAGGCGCTCGGCGACCTGGGCGCGCGCGAAATAGATGTCGGCCCCGTCCTCGAACACGACCGTAACCTGCGAGAGGCCGTAGCGGGACAGCGAACGCGTATGATCGAGGCGCGGCAGCCCGGCCATCGCCGTCTCGAGCGGGAAGCTGATCCGCTGCTCGACCTCGAGCGGCGTGTAGCCCGGCGCGGGCGTGTTGACGGTCACCTGCACGCCGGTGATGTCCGGCACCGCATCGATCGGCAACCGCGTGAAGTTCCACGCGCCGAGCAGCGCCCCGAGCAGCACGAGCAGCATGACGACGCCGCGGCGGTCGATTGCGAGCTGCAGCACCCGGTCGAGCATCTCGCGGCCCTCAGTGGTCGTGCGCCGCGCCCGACTTCTCGGCGTCGGCCTTGACGACGTAGCTGCCTTCGGTCACGTAGCGCGTGCCGGGCTCGAGACCGCCGAGCACCTCCGCGAACGTCCCGTCCTCGCGGCCGAGCTCGAGCATGCGCACCTCGTACACGTCGCCGACCTGCGCGTAGACGACCGGCTGGTCGCGAAACGTCTGCAGCGCGTCCCGCCGCACGGCGAGCGCCACCTCGTGCTCGGCGACGAGCACCTCGGCCGTGACGAAGGTGCCCGGCACGAGCGCGCCCGCGGGGTTGTCGAGCGGCACTCGCGCGGTCACCGCCTGGCCCAGGTCGGCGACGACGCCGATCTGCGCGATCGTGCCGTGCGCGCGCGTGCCGTCGGGCGCGATCACGGTCACGCTCGCTCCGGCCGCGACCTTGGGGCGATCGCCCGGGAAGACGGCGAGCTCCGCCCAGACCGCGGCCGGATCGACGATCGTGAAGAGCCGTCGCCCGCGCGTCTGCTCGCCCGGGTTCGCGGCCCGCTCGGCGATCACGCCCGCGATCGGCGCCGTCACGTCGTAGCGCTGCAGGCTGTCGTTGCTCTCGACCGTCGCGAGCCGCTCGCCGGCCTGCACCCGGTCGCCGACGGTAACGGTCACTGCGGTCAACGTGCCGTCGAACCGCGCGGCGACCTCGCTCACGCGCTCGGGCATCGGCACGATGCGTCCGTAGACGATCAACGTCTCGCGCAGCACCGCAGGCCCCGCGAGCTCGGTCGCAAGCCCGAAGCGCGCGGCGACCTCGGGCGCGATCCGCGTGCGCCCTTCGAAGGTCTCGTACGCCCACCGGCTTCGCGCGCCCGCGTGCGCGGCTTCGACCGCGACCTCGAACGAGTGCGGCTCCGCGACGACGCCTTCGCCGCGCAGGAAGCCGTCCTCCGGATGGAACGGGAAGGTGTCGACCCGGCCGCCGAGCCGCGTCGTCCGCACCGTGAGCTCGACGTCGCGCGGATCGACTGCGCGCCCCGCCTCGCTCGGCCACGCCCGCCACTCGGGCGACACGCCGCGCTCGAAGATCGCGAGCTCGAGCGCGAAGTCGCCGTCGCGGAGCACCCGCCCGCCGTTCGGCCCCCGCTCGAACGCCTCCCCGTCCGCACCGGCCGCGGGACCTTCCGCGCCGGTGCAGGCCGCAACGGCCGCGCTCGCGACGAGCGCACACCAACGTCGACGCCAGCCGTTCATCGCACGTCCTCCCCGGCCGCGGGCAGCGTCGCCTGGCCGCCCGTCAGCCGTTCGAGCTCTATCAGCAGCAGATGCGCCTCGACGTCCGCGTCGAGGAGCTCGCCGCGTGCGGCAGCGAGATCGGTGCGCGCCGCGCGCAGCTCCAGGTAGCCGTAGCGGCCGGCCTCGAACGCCCGCTCCGTCTCGGCGGCCGCCTGCGCGAGGCGCGGGATCACGTCGGACCGCAAGCGCTCCCCGACGTGGACGTGATGCTCGAGCTCCTCGCGCAGCACGTACAGCGTCGAGCGCAGCTCCGCGTGCACCGCCGCAGCCTCCGCGTCCGTCGCGGCCGCCTCGGCGCGCGCGGCCGCGATCGCACCGGAGTTGTCGTCGCGGAAGCCGAGCGGCACGGTCAGCCCTGCGACGAGCGCGAAGTCGTCGCCCGTCTCGATCCGCCGCAACCCGGCGTGCACCCGCCAGCCGCGACGCCGCCGCGCTTCCTCGAGCCTGATCCGCGCCTCGTCGAGCCGCCGCCGGGTCGCGAAGCGCGCGAGCTCGGGCGATGCCTCGAGCCGCGCGGCGAGCCGCTCGTACGGCTCCGCGTGCACCGGCACGAGCGCGCCGGCCACGGCACGGAAGTCGGGCTCGAGCGCGCCCCACTGCGCGCTCAACCGGCGGTACGCCGCGCGCAGCTCGTGCTCGACGCCTTCGGCCGCAAGCTCGGCGCGCGCGAGCTCGGCCTCCGCGCGGGCGAGCTCCGCCTCCGGCGCGAGCGCGGCGGCGATCCGCCGGCGGACCGCGTCCCGCGTCGCCGCCGCGAGCTCGACGGCGGCCCGCGCCTGCTCGAGACGCGCCTGCTCGGCAAGGCACACCACGAAACGCCGCGCGGTCTCCGCGGCCGCGTCGAGGCGCGCGAGCTCGGCGTCGGCGCGCCGCAGGGCGACGTCCGCTCGCGCGCTCGCGACGAGGCGCTCGCGCAATCCGCGCTCGAGCAGGAACCCGAGCGTGACGGTCGCTTCCGCAGCGCGGGCGCCGCGGAACGGTCCCGTGCCGAGGAAATCTTCGACCTCGACTCCGAGCTCCGGATTCGGCGGCAGCGCCGCCTGCCGGGCGTGACCTTCGGCGACCTCTACCCGCAGGCCGTGGGCGACGAGCGCCGGGTGCGCTTCGAGCGTGCGCGCGATGGCCTGCTCGAGCTCGAGCGTTTCCGTCGTGTGTGCCGGCGCGCCGGCGAGCACCGCACCGGCGAGAAAACACGCGCAAAGCGTGCGCGCGATCGTGGATCCCATGAAGCCGCTCCCGAAAACCGACGAGCGCCCCGTCGCGGCGAGCGCGCGCGGCAAACGGCCGCGCCGCGCCCGGCGGACGGCTCGGAATGCGTTTCGGTCAGCGGCGCGGCGGTGCGCGGAGCGGCGGCCGCCAGCGCGCCCGGCGCGGCAGCGGCGGCAGCAGCACGGGCGGCAATGCGACGCGCGGCGCAGCCAGCAGCAGTGCGAAGAGCGACAGCGCGGTCGCGACGAGGAACAGGGGCAGCTTCGCGCCGGGGGCGCCGAGCGTGACGGCCGAGACGTCCTTCTCGCCGTCGTGGTCGAGCTCGCCCGCGCCTTGCAGGTGGAGATGCGAGCCGAGCGCATGCTCGGCCGTGCCCGGGATCTCGACGTGCACGTGGGGGCCGGCGAGCTGTAGCCCGAGCAGGCACAGGCAGACGAGCGAGGCGATTCGGCCGACGGAGCCCATCGCCGCGAGTATACCCCCGGCGTCGGTCGGCGGCGCGGCGATACCGTGGAATCGCGCTCGCGGCCGGTCTCGGGCAGACTACCCGGCCTCGGCGGGCGGCTACCTGCGAATGATCCCTGCGCATCGAGCGGCGTCGACCGGCGCCCACATCCCGGCATGAGCACGGCCGCCCGCGTGCAGGAAGCGCCGCGGCCGGGCACCGTCGGTTTCGGCGAGGCCGCACGCGTCTTCGCACGGATCGCGTTCCTCGGCTTCGGCGGCGCGCCGGGCCAGATCGCCGTGATGCACCGGATCCTCGTCGAGGAGAAGCGCTGGCTCGGCGAGACGCGATTCTTGCACGCGTTGAACTACTGCATGCTGTTGCCCGGGCCCGAGGCGCAGCAGCTCGCTACCTACGCCGGCTGGCTACTCCACGGCGCGCGCGGTGGAATCGTCGCCGGCACGCTGTTCGTGCTGCCGGGCTTTCTCGCGATCCTCGCGTTCAGCGTGCTGTATGCCGGCTTCCAGCACGTGACCGCGGTGCAGGCGCTCTTTTTCGGCGTGAAAGCCGCGGTGCTCGCGGTGATCTTGCAGGCGGTCGTCCGGATCGGGCGCCGCACGCTCGTGAACGGCTACATGGTCGCGCTCGCCGCGACCGCGTTCGTCGCGATCTTCTTCTTCGACGTGCCGTTCCCGCTGATCATCGTCGCGGGCGCGGTCGCGGGGCTCGTCGGCGGACGCCTCCGACTGCGGGGGTTCGGCGTCGCCCGCGCGGCCGACGGCGACGACGAGCCGCTGCCGAACGGCCGCGGCGCGCACTTCGATCCGAGCGCCGCCCGGACCGTCCGCACGGTCGCGGTCTGGCTCGCGCTCTGGTGGCTGCCGGTGCTCGCGATCGCCGCGACGCTTGGTCTCGACGACCTGTTCACGCGAGTCGCGCTCTTCTTCAGCGAGCTCGCCGTCGTGACGATCGGCGGCGCGTACGCGGTGCTCGCCTACATCGCGCAGGAGGCCGTGCAATCGTACGGCTGGCTCACGCCGAGCGAGATGCTGGACGCGCTCGGCCTCGCGGAGGCGACGCCCGGCCCGTCGATCAAGGTCGTGCAGTTCGTCGGCTTCATGGCCGCGTTCCGCGACTCGGGCGGCCTCGAGCCGTTCACGGCCGGCCTCCTTGCCGGGACGCTCGCGACGTGGGTCACGTTCGTGCCGTCGTTCCTGTGGATCTTCGCCGGTGCGCCGTACATGGAATCGCTGCGCAAGCGCGCCGCGCTGACGGCCGCGTTGTCGGGCATTACCGCGACCGTCGTAGGCGTCGTCGCGAATCTCGCGGTCTGGTTCGCGCTCCAGCTGCTGTTCACGACCGTCAACGAGACCTGGATCGGCCCGCTCAAGCTCTACGTGCCCGACCCCGCGAGCCTCGAGCCCGGCCCGACGGTGCTCGCCGCGGTCGCGCTCGTCGCGCTGCGCTCCGGTGTCGGCCTACTGCCGGTGCTCGGCGCGAGCGCGCTCGCGGGCGCCGCCTTGTACTACTCGGTCGCCTGAAGGGCGCGGCGGCTCAGCGGTCGGGCGCGCGCGGCGCCGCGGGTCGCGCGACTCCGCCGACCGCGTCGCTCGCAACGAGCTGCACGCGCTGCCGCTTCTTCATGTCCGGCAGCAGCGCGGCGAGGAGCCCGATCGCCGGGAGCACCGAGCAGAGCCGAAACACCCATTGGATTCCGTGCTGGTCGGCGAGCCCGCCGAGGGCGGCGGCGCCGACGCCGCCGAGCCCGAACGCGAGCCCGAAGAAAAGCCCTGCGACGGTGCCGACGCGGCGAGGCATCAGCTCCTGCGCGTAGACGATGATCGCCGGGAACGCCGACGCGAGGATCGCTCCGATCAGCACGCTCAGCACGCCGGTCCAGAACAGATTCACGTGCGGCAAGAGCAGCGTGAACGGCAACACGCCGAGAATCGACGCCCAGATCACGACGCGCCGCCCGAACCGATCCCCGAGCGCGCCGCCGGCGACCGTGCCGAACGCGACCGCGCCGAGGAACAGGAACAGATGGAGCTGCGCGCTACGAACGGACACGTCGAAGCGATCGATCAGATAGAACGTGTAGTAGCTCGACATGCTCGCCGTGTAGATGAACTTCGAGAAGACGAGCGCGATCAGCACCGCGACGGCGGCAGCAACGCGCCGCTGCGGCAACGGATCGGCCGCCGCACGGGCGCCGGGCTTCGGCTTCAGCCGCTCGAGCCCGTGGTGCTTGTACCAGCTGCCGACGCGAACGAGCAGCACGATCGCGATCAGCGCGATCGCCGAGAACCACGCGAGGCTCGACTGCCCGTACCGGAGCACGATGAACGCGGCGAGCACGGGACCGAGCGCGGAGCCGATGTTGCCGCCGACCTGGAAGAGCGACTGCGCGAGCCCGGGCCGATTACCCGCCGCCATCCGCGCGACGCGCGAGGACTCGGGGTGCAGCACCGCAGAGCCGCTCCCGAGGAGCGCCGCTCCGAGCAAGAGCCCGCCGTAGCTCGAAGCGCTCGCGATCAGCAACAGGCCGAGCAGCGACGAGCCCATGCCGATCGCGAGCGAGTACGGCTTCGGCCGCCGGTCCGTGTAGTAGCCGACGGCCGGCTGCAGCAGCGACGCGGTGCCCTGGAACGTCAGCGTGATCAGGCCGATCTGGGCGAAGCCGAGCCCGTAGTTCGCCGCGAGGATCGGGTAGACGGCCGGCAGCAGCGACTGCAGCAGGTCGTTGAACAGGTGGCAGACGCTGATCGAGGCGAGGATCGCGTAGGCCGTAGCCGGCGCCGCGGAGCCCTCGACGGCAGTGGTCTTCACAAAGAGCGCCCTCCATGCGCGGGCCGCACAGCCTAGCAAAACCGCGGTGCTTCGCGGGAGACCCGGTCAGCCGCCCTCCCACTCGGAGTCGAACCGCTCCTCGGCCGGCGTGAACAGCACCTTGTCGATCCTCCGCCCGTCGAGGTCGACGACCTCGAAGCGCCCGCCGGCGACCTCGAACGATTCGCCGAGGCGCGGCAAGTGGCCGAGATGATGCAGGACGAAGCCCGCGACGGTCTCGAAATCCGCCCCCTCGCCGCGCAGCCCGCGCAGCCCGACCCGATCCTCGAACTCGTCGATCGGCGTCGCGCCGTCGACGAGCCAGGAACCGTCGTCGCGCTGCGTGACGTCCGGCTCCTCGCCCGGCTCCGCGAGCTCCCCCGTGATCGCCTCGAGGATGTCGGTGACGGAGACGACGCCTTGGGTCGTGCCGTACTCGTCGACGACGACCGCGAGGTGCGCGCGCTCGCTGCGCAGCATGTCGAGCACCTTCAACGCGGGCACCGACTCCGGCACGATCAGCGGCGGGCTCAAGCCCTCCGCGAGGCCGGCAGGCTTCCCGGCGAGGAGCGCCGGCGCAAGCTTTTTCAGATCGAGCACGCCGACCGGCTGGTCGATCGTGCCCCGGCAGACCGGATAGCTCGAGTAGCCGTGCGCGGCCAGCACGGCGCCGACCTCCTCGACGCTGGCGGCCTCGTCGAGCCAGACCACCTCCGCCCGCGGCGTCATGATCGCGCGAACGCGCCGATCGGCGAGCCGCAGCACGCCTTCGATCATCTCGCGCTCGCGCGCGACGAAGACGCCGGCGCGAACGCCTTCGGCGATCAGCATCCGCACCTCTTCTTCCGTCACGCTCGATTCGCGGCCGCCCCGAACCCCGAGGAGTGCGATCAAGCGATCGGTCGACGCCTTCAGCAGCCAGACCGCCGGGCGCGCGACCCGCGCGAGCCGGCGCATCGTCGGCGCGACGGCGAGCGCTATCGTCTCCGGCTGCCGGAGCGCCACGCCTTTCGGCACGAGCTCGCCGAGCACGAGCGACAGGTAGGTGATCACGACGACGACCGCCGCGAGCGCGATCGGATCGCCGTACGGTGCGATCAGCGGCAGCGTATCGAGCCGGTCGCCCAGCCGGTCCGCGAGCGTCGCACCGGAGAGCGCGCCGGCGAGCACGCCGACGAGCGTGATGCCGATCTGCACGGTCGAGAGGAACGTCGTCGGCTCCTCGATCAGACGGAGCGCCGTTCGGGCGCGGCTGTTACCCGCATCGAGCAGCGTGCGAAGCCGGCTGCGGCGCGCGGTCACGAGCGCGAGCTCCGACATCGCCAGGAGCCCGTTCAGCAGCACGAGCACGAGGACGGCGAGCATCTCTACGAGGAGCATGGACGGCATCTCGACGGATGGAAGCCGTCATTCTACGCAGCGGGGCGCGCCGGGCGCGGCGCTTCAGGACTCGAGGTACACCGCGACGCCGACGTCGCCGCGACTCCGGAGCACGTTGATGCTGACGTCCCTCGGGTGGCGGCGCAGCATCAGATCGACGCTCCCCTCGCCCACCCGCAGGTTCTCGAGGCGCACCCATTGGAGGAACTCGGGCAACATCGGCTTCGTGAAGCGGATCTGCGGCTTCTCCCGGCTGAACGAGATGCCGAGACAGGCTTGGAGCAGCATGAACACCGCACCGCTCGCCCAGGCCTGCGGCATGCACGCAACCGGATAGAGCGTCGGCCCCTGGCCCGCGCGGCGCCTGAAGCCGCAGAACAGCTCCGGCAGCCGATGATCCTCGAAGAAGCGTGCGGCATCGAACAGCGCCTCGAGCAGCCTGACCGCCTCGGTGCGCATCCCGTAGCGCGCAAAACCGGCGGCGATCACCGCCGTATCGTGCGGCCAGACCGAGCCGTTGTGGTAGGACATCGGGTTGTAACGTTCCTCGAGACGCGACAGCGTGCGGATGCCCCAGCCCGAGAACGAGTGCTCGGCGAGCAGCGTCGACGCCGTGCGCCGGGCGCGCTCCGGCGTTGCGAGCCCGGTGAAGAGCACGTGGCCCGCATTGGACGCACGCACGCAGCACGGGCGCCGCTCGCCGTCGAGCGCGAGCGCATAGGTATCGAGCGGCTCGCACCAGAACCGCTCGTTGAAGCGCTCCTTCAGCCGCGCCGCCGACTCCTCGAGCCGCGCGGCACGCAGCGGCTCGCCGATCGCGCGGGCGAGCTTCGCCACCGCGAGCTTGGCCTCGTAGACGTAGCCCTGCACCTCGACGAGCGCGATGCCGCCAGTCGCGAGCGTGCCGTCGGCGTGCGACACGCTGTCGAACGAGTCCTTCCAGCCCTGGTTCGCGAGGCCGCGATCCGTCTGACGCTGATACTCGATGAAGCCGTCGCCGTCCTTGTCCCCGTATTCCTCGATCCATGCGAGCGCGCGCAGGATGTTCGGCCAGAGCGAGCGCATGTAATCGAGATCGCCGGTTTGCTCGAAGTACCGGCCGGCGAGCACGAGGAACAGCGGCGTTGCGTCGACGGTGCCGTAGTAGCACGCGAACGGCACCTCGTCGAGCGCCGCCATCTCTCCTTGGCGAACCTCGTGGACGATCTTGCCGGGCTCCGAGTCCCGGCTCGGCACGGTCTCGGTGGCCTGCTTGGCCGCGAGCACGTCGAGGACGCCGCGGGCGAGCCGCGGCTGCACCCAGAGCGTCTGCAGCGCGGTGAACAGCCCGTCGCGGCCGAAGATCGTGCTGTACCACGGCACGCCCGCATACGGATACAAGCCGTGGTCCGTCTGCGTCGCGAGCATTCGCAGGTCCGCCGCCGAGCGCCTGATCCAGTGGTTGAACTGCGCGTTCGCCGTATAGATGCCGCAGTGCTCGACCGCAGCCGCCTCCTGCACCGCGCGCGTGCGGCGCTCCGCCTCCTCGAACGTGCGCACCGGGCGGGGCGAGCGGCTGCCGATTTCGCAGGCGATCTCTATTCGCACGACCACCTCGCCGCGCGGCGGCAGCGACACCTCGAAGTGCAGCATGTCCTCGGTGACGGACGACGGCGCGGGCGTGCACGTCAGCAGCGTCCGCCGCTCGACGCCGTCGAGCCCGACGTAACCGAGCTGCGCGCCGTGCTCGAGCACGCGCGACGGCAGATGCCGGCCCTTGCGTTCGCGGTGCAGGCCGCGCACCTCGAAGATGTCCGCGTAGTCCGCAGCGAACACGATGCTGAGCGGCAGCACGACCGGACGATGCGTGAAGTTCGTGATGCGAATCAGCTCGCAGCACGAGGCGTCCCAGAGGAGCTTCCCGCGGAAGATGTGCACCTCGCCGCGCGGAACGGCGAGCCGCCCGTCGAGCTCGAGATCCGCGTTCGTCAGGTCGACGCTGAAGATCGCGTTCTCGTTGCTGACGTTCGAGTTCAAGAGCAGCGGCCGCCGCCCGGCGACCGTCAGCTCGAATCGCGACAGGAACCGCGTGTCGCGGAAGTAGACGCCGTGCTCGCCGTGTCCGAACGGATGAATGTCGCCGAAGCGGTCGAAGACGGCGAAGATCTCGTCGTGCTTGAGCACGCGCTTTTGCGCGTCGACGCGTGACGACGTCGCATGGACGTAGTACTGATCGTCGACAAATACGAGCTCACGCGGCTCGCTCATCGGCTGCCTCCGCAGCGTACCTCCTCTCGGCCGCCGCCGCGGCGCGCGCATAGAGCTCGACGTAGTCCGCTGCCATGCGCTCGGCCGAGAAGCGCTTCTCGAACGTGCGCCGGCACTCCGCGCGGTCGATCGACCCGATCCGGTCGAGCGCCGCGAGCGCCTCGTCCTCGTCGTCGACCAGGAACCCGGTTCGGCCGTCGTCGATCACCTCGGGGACCGAGCCGCGGCGGTAAGCGACGACCGGCGTGCCGCACGCGAGCGACTCGATCATGACGAGCCCGAACGGCTCCGGCCAATCGATCGGGAACAGCAGCGCATCCGCGCCTCCGAGGAAGTCGTTCTTCTCCGCCTCGCCGATCTCGCCGATGAACTCGACCCACGGGCCCTTCAGGAGCGGACGAATCTCCGCCTCGAAGTAGTCCCGGTCCGCCTTGTCGACTTTCGCCGCGATCAGGAGCTTCCGGCCGGCGCGCTCGGCGATCCGGATTGCGCGGTCCGGCCGCTTCTCGACGGACAGCCGGCCGATGAACGCGAGGTAGTCGCCCCCGCCCGCCTTCTCCTCGTAGAGCGATGCCGGCAGCCCGTGGTGGACGGTGCCCTGCCAATTGATGTCCGGCAGCGGCGCGCGCTGCGCATCGGAGATCGACACGACCGGCATGTCGGGGAACTCCGAGTAGAGGAACTCGAGGTCCGGCAGGTCGAGCCGGCCGTGCAGCGTCGTCAGGTGCGCCCGGACGAACCGGCGGGACAGCGGGAAATGCAAGTAATCGATATGAAAATGCAGAACGTCGAATTCGGGGGCCTCCGCCATCACCCGCTCGAGGAGAACGATGTGCCGCGCGAGCGCATCGACGCAGGTCGGATCGAGCCGCGCGGCGACACCGCCGACCGGAACGTGTCGCGCGAGCGTTCGCGAATCCGCACTTGCGAACAGCGTCACGTCATGCCCCTGGCGCACGAGCTCGTCCGTGAGATACGCCACCACGCGCTCCGTGCCGCCGTAGAGCTTCGGCGGCACGCTTTCGTGCAGCGGAGCAACTTGCGCTATTCGCACGGCAGCCCTGGCGATGACGCTCGTCCGTTGCGGGCGCTCTCTTCGTTCAATGCCGCCAGGACCTCCGTATCCGAGCCTCCGAGCCAAAAAGCAAGTTGCATGCCAGTGGCGGTTGACGGGCACTGCCACTGCCATGACGAGAGGTCCGAGCCGACCTATACTGCGGCCCTCACGAGGAGGTATCAGAACGATGAATATCCCGCGCCTCGCCTCTCGGGCCCGGTTGGCCCTGCTGCTCGCCGCCGCCGCCGGCGCGAGCGGCGCCTTCGCCCAGCAGTCCGTGCCGTTCGCGTTCGGCATTCCGGTCGCTCCGCAGGGACTCGCGAACAAGCCGCTCGGCGAAGGTCCGTTCACGTTCCCGACCGGCGAGGACATGGACATCCGCGTCGTCGTCGTCACGAAGGAGCTGTCCTTTCCGTACGCGCTCGAGTTCCTGCCGGACGGCACGCTGCTCGTGACGGAGCGGCGCGGGACGCTGCGGGTCGTTCGTGACGGCAAGCTCGACCCGGAGCCGATCCCGGGCGGGCCGGCGTCGCATTTCGCCGGGGAGTCGGGGCTGCCGGGCGCCGTCCACGGCTACATGAACATCGCGCTGCACCCGCAGTTCGAGCAGAACCGGCTCCTTTACCTGAGCTACACGAAGCCGCTCGGCGACAACCGGACGACCAACGCGGTCGCCCGCGCGCGCTGGACCGGCCGTGCGCTCGAAGGCACGGAGGACGTCTGGGTCGCCGACGCCGATCCGCCGACCGGCGGCGCGATGCCGATCATCTTCGGCCGCGACGGCAAGCTCTATATCGCGACGAGCGGCGGCGACGCGCAGGATCCGAGCTCGTTCAGCGGCAAGGTGCTGCGGCTGAACGACGACGGCAGCGTGCCGAGCGACAACCCGTTCGTCGGCCGCGAAGGCTATCGGCCCGAGATCTACACGCTCGGTCACCGCAGCTCGCTCGGGCTCGCGATCCATCCCGCCACCGGCGACCTTTGGCAGAGCGAGAACGGCCCGAACGGCGGCGACGAGATCAACATCATCCGCGCGGGGTTGAACTACGGCTGGCCGATCGTCAGCCTCGGCCGCACCTATCAAGGCCCGTGGCAGGTGGCGCGGCAGGTGCCGACGCACGACGGCTACGAGCCCCCGGTCGTCTACTGGACGCCGGCGATCGCTGTCTCCGGCCTCACCTTCTATACGGGCGACGCGTTGCCGAAGTGGAAGGGCGATCTGTTCGTCGGCGGCCTGCGCACCGGCGAGATCCCGGGAACCGGCCGGCTCGACCGCGTGCTCTTCAACCAGGAGATGCAGGAGCTGCGGCGCGAATCTCTGCTCGTCGAGCTCAGGCAGCGAATCCGCGACGTCGCACAGGGGCCGGACGAGCTGCTGTACGTGCTGACGGACGAGGACGAAGGGGCCGTGCTCAGGATCGAGCCTGCGCACGGCCATTGAGATCGGTCGACGGCACCGGCCGCCGGGCGCCGCGGCCCGGTGCTCGTGCGAGCGGCGGCGGGAGGCGGCCGGCGGCTTCCCTCCGTCCCGCTCGCCGGGTCAGAAGTCGATGTGCTTCTCGAAGTCGGCGAGGATCACGTCCCACCAGTCGTAGACGTCGGCGAAGTTCTCCCGCGTGATGCCGCCGTCGAGCGTCACGGACATCTCGAGCCACGGGTCGTTCTCCTCGTCCATGTACGCCCGGCCGAACAGCGCCGTCTTGTTCCACTCGTTCATGGCCTCGAGCGTCGTGCCCTCGATCAGATCGTAGCCCACCTTGAACAGCAGCGACTTGCAGGCCGCCCCGCCGCTGCAGCCGTAAAAGTAGATCGCAAATTCCGTGCCGCCGGCGCTCGAGCGGATCAGCGGATCGCCGACGTTGTCCCGGTCGAGCGTCGCGCGGTAGCCGAGCGACTGGATGACCGAGACCAGCTTCGCGGGGTCGGTCGCGTCGAGGGTCTCGCCGAGCGCAGTGCCCGCGACGAGGATTGCGGCCGCCACGGCCGCGCCGAGAGTCGAGATTCGCATATCCGTCTCCGAGCGGCCTCCGGAGCCGCAACGAGCGCGGACGTTACCGAACGCGCGGACCCGCTTCCGCGAAGCACGTGGCAGTTCTCGATCGCGCCGCGGCGGCGGCCGTGGCATGCCGCTTGCATCGCTGCCGGACCGGTTCCATTCTCGAGAGCACCATGCGGAAGCAACGGTCGGGCGCCGAGCCGCCGTCCGCGTTCCCCGCCGCCGGCTGAGGACCGAGCCGATGACGGCCTTCGGCTATCACGCCTCGCACGAGCAGCACCCGCCGAGCCGGCTGCTCGAGTACGTGCGGCTCGCCGAGCGCGCCGGGCTCACCGCCGGCATGTGCTCCGATCACTTCCATCCATGGCTCGACGCGCAGGGCGAGAGCGGGTTCGCCTGGTCCTGGCTCGGCGCGGCGCTCGAGGCGACGTCGCTTTCGTTCGGCTGCGTCAACGCACCTGGCTGGCGCTACCACCCGACCGTGATCGCGCAGGCGGCCGCGACGCTGCAGGAGATGTATCCCGACCGCTTCTGGCTCGCCGTCGGCAGCGGCGAAGCGCTGAACGAGCACGTCACCGGGGAGCGTTGGCCGCCGAAGGGCGAGCGCAACGCCCGGCTGCTCGAGTGCGTCGGCGTGCTCCGCGCGCTCTGGGCCGGCGAAACCGTCACGCATCACGGCCGGGTGACCGTCGAGGAAGCGAGGCTCTACACGCGCCCGGAGCGCCCGCCGCCGATCTTCGGGGCGGCGCTCACGCCCGAGACGGCCGCGTGGATGGGCGGCTGGGCGGACGGGCTGATCACCGTCGGCGCACCGCGCGAAGCGCTCGCGTCGTTGCTCGGCGCGTTCCGCGACGGCGGAGGCGAAGGCAAGCCGGTGAAGATTCAGGCGGCGCTCGCCTGGGCGCCGACGGCCGAGGAGGCAGCGGCCGCTGCGCATCGGCAGTGGCGCAGCAACGTGCTCGACACGCGGCTGCTGGCCGAGCTTCGCATGCCGGCCGACTTCGCGGCGGCGGCCGAGTTCGTCTCGCCCGCGCTCGTCGCGGAACGGATCGTCGTCTCGCACGACACGGCTGTGCACGCCGAGCGGCTGAACGAGTACGTCGAGCTCGGCGCGGACGAGGTGTACCTCTTCAACGTCGCGCCGCCGCAGCGCGAGTTCATCGAGCGCTTCGCCGAGCGAGTGCTGCCCGGCCTCGCCGGCGCGCGCTGACCGAGACCGCTCGCACGAGAACGCCGCGGCATCGACGCCGGTGCTCTCGATCGTCGCGAACGGCGACGGCGTCGGCGATCGACGCCGCGTATACTGGCGCGACTGTGAGCGCGCTCGGTCTCTTCCGAATCTTTCGCGCCGTTGTCGGCGCGCTCGGACTCCTCGCGTGCGCACAGGCATCCGCGGACCTCGTCGACCTCGTGAACGACATTCGGTGGGCGGGTTGCGGTGCGACGCCGGCCGCGGGCGCCCCGCTGCGCCGCGATCCGGCGCTCGACGACGCGGCGCGCTCCTGGGCGCGCGGCAGCAGCCTCGAAGCCGCCCTCGAGCGCAACGGTTATCCGGCGGCGAAAACGACGTCGATCCAGATCGACGGCACCGCCGACGACGACGCGATCCGCCGCTTTCTCTCGGAACGCTACTGCGCCGCGGTGAACGACGGCGCGCTCGCGACCGCCGGCGAGTTCCGGCGCGGCCGGCGCAGCTGGCTCGTGCTCGCCGCGCCGCTGTCGACCGCAGCGCTCGAAGATGCGGAGAGCGTCCGTCGGCGCGTGCTCGACCTCGTCAACGCGGCGCGCGCGGAACGGCGCCGCTGCGGCCGTGAGCCGTTCGCTCCGGCGCCGCCGCTCGAGCTGTCCGAGGCGCTGAACAGTGCCGCGGCGGCCCATGCGCGCGACATGGCGGCTCGCGGCTCGATCGGCCACACGGGCTCCGACGGCAGCGAGGCCGCCGAGCGCGTCACCCGCGCGGGCTACGCGTGGCGTGCGGTCGGCGAGAACGTCGCCGCGGGACAGACGAGCCCGGAGACGGTCGTCGCCGAGTGGCTCGACAGCCCGAGCCATTGCACGAACATCATGGCCTCGCAATTCACCGAGATGGGCGTCGCGTTCGCGCTCGGCACGCGCAGCCGCGCGGGCGTGTACTGGACGCAGGTCTTCGCCGCGCCGCGATAGCTGCCGCTTCTCCGCGAAGCGCGATGCTACAGCGCGCCGATCGGCCTTCGGCCGACGCGCCTGGCGGCCTTTCCCCGAAGTCTCTCTTCGGGGTTTCGGCCATCCGCTCCGGCCAGGGGTGACCTTACTGCAACAACTGTCGAAAAGGCAGAAATAAAGCTGTTGCGTGTTAGTTCGCTCGGGTGATAGTCTCGATCTTGCGGTGATCTTTTCCTGAAGATCATCGCTGGGGCGCATGGTCGCATACCGGCGCTCACCTGGGGAGGAAAACACAATGCCGCTCGCCTGAGCCGCGGGGCGTCCGCCGCGAGGCCGGACTTTGCCCACGCGCTCGCCGCACTCGAACCCGCTTCAGCAACCCGACACGTTGCACATGCCGTTCTACTGGGGAGGTAGCTATGTACATGGGGGCATCCAAGGCACGAAAACCGCAACGGCTAAACCCTTCTCTCCTCGCCACGTCGATCGCGGCCGCGCTCGCAGCAGGCACGCTGTCACCGAACGTGAGCGCGCAGCAGTCGCAGCTCGAGGAGATCGTCGTTACCGGGTCGCGCATCGTGCGCCGGGACTACGTCTCGAACAGCCCGATCGTCACAATCGAATCCGACCAGTTCGAGGCGCAGCACGGTCTGAACCTCGAGCGCTATTTGAACCAGCTGCCCAATTACAACCCTGCCGCGGCACCGACGGTGCTGACCGGTCCGGGCAGCAACTCGGACGTGCAGATCACGCCGGTCAACTCGGTCGGCATCGCATCGATCTCGCTACGCGGCTTCGGGCCGAACAGGAACCTCGTGCTGGTCGACGGCAGGCGGATGGTCCCGATCAACTCGCTGATGGTGACCGACATCAACTCGATTCCGTCGGCGCTGATCGAGCGCGTCGAAACGATCACGGGCGGCGCCTCGGCCGTCTACGGCGCCGACGCCGTGGCCGGCGTGGTCAACATCATCCTCCGCGAGGACTTCCAGGGATTCGAGCTCGACCTTCAGCACGGCACGACATCCGAGGGCGGCGGCGAGGAGACCCGAATCGGCGCGGTCTTCGGCGCGAACCTCGACGACGGCCGCGGCAACATCTCGATGGGCGTCGAGGCATACAACCGCGAAGCGATTCTCGAGATCGATCGCGATGCCTTCACGAAGCGCTACAGGGATCCGAACGCCGAAGGCAGCTTCGGCTTTCTCCAGGGCACGAGCCACTACAACCAGCTGTTCGGCCCGTACCCCTCGCAGGTCGCGATCGACGCCGTCTTCGGCAATCGGCCGGCAGGCACGAACGTCTTCAACCCGGCGACGCCGCCGTTCCTGCGCCAATACAACTTCAACGCCGACGGCGAGACCATCTGGGTCGGCGGCAGCGAGGCGGGACAATCGAACTACGTCCCCTTCTCCGGTTTTAATTTCTACCCCCTGAACACGGTCGACGCCTCGGTCGGGCAGAACGCGAAGACGTTGCTCGGATGGAAGTGGCACAACGAGCGGGCGCTCGTCAGCGCGCCGCAAGAGCGGTACTCCTTCTTCGCGTCGGGCAACTACGACTTCACCGATAACGTGCGGTTCTTCGCCCGGGCGACGATGGCGGAAAGCGAGACGCGCACGGTGCTGTTCGGCACGAACGCGATCTTCGGCTGGGAAACGAGAGTGCCCTACAATCCCGCGACCGACAGCCCGCTCGACCCCAACCTCGACTACCAGGACGAAGCCGTCGTCGCCGCCGCGATCGCGGACCCGACGAATCCGCTGTACGCGAACCCGGGCTTCATCCCGTCGGGTCAGCCGGGAGCCGGGCATCCGGTTCCGGTTCATCTCGCGGCGCTGCTGAACAGCCGCGCGCCTGGCGTCTACTGCCTGCAAGGATCCGCGGGCTGCGGAGTGCCGGGGAGCGGGACCTACGCGACGAACATCCCGCAGCTCGTCGGCGTGCCGACGCTCGGCGGCGACTGGATGGTCGGCTGGAACCCGCACAACAGCCTGCCGCCGCGCAGCACGATCAACACGAACACGGTGTGGCAGCTCGAGGCGGGCCTCGAGTTCCAGCTGTCGGCCGACTGGACGGGCGAGTTCTACGTCTCGCATGGGCAGTCGTCCACCTATAACAACGCGGCGGGCAACCTGTCCCTCGAGCGCTACCGGCTGTTGACCCGGCAGCCGGACTACGGACGCAACGCCGTGATCTCCGGCAACTCGGGCGGCGCCTCGCCGAACTTCGGCGCAGCCGACATCACTTGCACGAGCGGCTTCTACAACACGTTCTTCTTCGGCGACGCGCCGCTGTCGCAGGACTGTTTCGATGCGATCAACGCAACGCTCCAGACGCGCGCCCAGAACGTCCAGGACATCATCGAGCTGAACTTCCAGGGAGGCATCGGCGAGCTGCCAGCGGGCGAGGTCCGGATGGCCGCGGGCTATCAGCGGCGCGAGAACGGCGCGACCTTCGTCCCGGACATCCTGCAATCGACCGTGTCGTTCACCGACCAGGTGGTCGGCGTCTATCCGACCGGATACATGGATGCCGAGACGTCGGTCGACGATCTCTACGTCGAGTTCCTCGTGCCGCTGCTCGCGGACAAGCCGGCCTTCGCGCAACTCGACCTCGAGCTCGGTGCGCGCGTGTCGGACTACGAGCACACCGACAAGGAGGACACCTACAAGGCGTTGCTCAGCTGGCAGGTCAACGACTGGATGCGGTTCCGCGGCGGCTTCAACCGCGCGACGCGCGCACCAAACCTGGGCGAGCTCTTCCTCGCCACGCAGGAAGTCTTCACGATCGGCGGCAACAACTTCGGCGATCCGTGCGCGCTGCGCTCGACCGCCCCGTTCGGCGCCGGCGGCACGGGCCTAGACCCGGTCGTGGATCCGGCCGACGAGCCGCCGCCGGCGCTCGCGTCGGGCCAGACGCTGGAAGGCGCGATGAGCACGAGGATGATCTGCGAGGCGATCATGGGCCCGGCCGCGGCCAACCAGTTCTACAACATCGCGAACGCGGCGCCGGGCGGCGGCTCCGCGTTCAACTGGGTGAATCAGCAGGGCAACCCGAATCTGACTTCCGAGACGGCGGATTCGTGGACGTTGGGCTTCGTCATGAGCTCGCCGTTCGAGGGTCCGTGGCTGCGCGGGCTAACGTTGTCGCTCGACTACTACCGCGTCGAGATCGAGGACGCGATCATGCTGTTCTCGGTCGACTACGCGAACTTCCGCTGCTACGGGGCGCAGATCGTCAGCACTCCAGAGGAAGCCGCGGCGCGCGCCGCGTCCCCGGAGTGCCAGCTGGTGCCGAGAAACTCGGCGACCGGCGGGCCGCTGACGACCGCGATCTCCTACGACAACCAGGCTCGAATCAAGACCGCGGGCGCGGATATCGGGCTCGACTGGGTGCTTCAGTTCTCGGACCTGCGTGCCGGCCGGCAAGGCGGTCTCGGATTGAACGTCCAGGCGACGTGGCTCGACTACTACCGCACGAAGCAGTCGCCGGCGGACTTCGACGTCGAGACCGAATGGAAAGGATCGCTCGGCCCGAACCTTTCGGGCACGAACGGCGGCGCCTACGACTACCGGCTATTCAGCACGTTGAGCTACTTCCGCGACGACTGGAGCGTCAGCCTTCGGTGGCGGTATCTGCCGGGGGTTCACACGGCGCAGTACGCGGCGCTGCAAGCGGTCATCGACCACAACGCGCGGGTGGCCGGCGGCGAGCCGGGCATCATCCTGAGCTACACGCCGAGCGACGCGACGAGCGCGAACCCGCGGAACGCAAGGGCCACGGAGCTCGAGTCCGACAGCTACAGCGTCTTCGACCTGTCGTTCTTCTACAGCCTGAGCGACCGCCTGAGGCTTCGCGGCGGCATCTCGAACCTGTTCGACGAGGAGCCGGTGGAGATCGGCACGACGACCGGCTACCCGGTCGGCACCGATCTGACCTCGATCTGCGGCGGCGCGCCCGGCTGCGTCAATCCGACCGCCTACAGCGTGCCGACGACGGGCACCTACAACGGCGGATACTACGATACGATCGGCCGCAGTTACTTCCTCGGCTTCGAAGTCCTCTTCTGAAACTGCGCGACCGTCGAGCCGCCGGGGCGGGCCGATCGGCCCGCCCCTTGTTTTCTGCGCCGATCGCGCGCGGGCGCCCTATTGGACGAAGGTCTACCTCACGGCGCTGCGCGATCTCTCTAGCATGATCCCCGTGCCGCTGCGAACGGGGGACGCATGAGAGTACTGGTCTCGAGCGCCGCCTGCGCGGCGCTGCTTTGCGCTGCGCCGCCGCACGCGTGGCCTCAAGACGACGACCCGGACGTCGTCGCACTGACGAGCGGCAGCCGCCTGCTCGGCACGATCGTCGGCCTGTCCCGCGGAGAGCTGACGTTCTCGATCGCCGGCGCGGGGCGGGTGGATATCGACTGGCGCAACGTCGTGTCGATGACGAGCTCGCGCCTGTTCGACGTCGAGCTGCAGTCCGGAGAGCGGCTGTCCGGATCACTCGACAGCCCTTCCCCCGGGCAGCTCGCCGTGACCGCGGGCACGGCGCCCGCCGTGATCGACGCACGCGAGGTGGTCCGGATCACCTCGATCGGCGCTACGCCCGCGGAGCGGACGTCGGGCTACGTCGATCTCGGCTTCGACTTGCGCAGCGCGAACGACGAGCTCGACTTCACCGTCAACGCTTCGGTCACGAACCAGATGCGCAATTTCCTGACGAAGCTGTCGGTCGATTCCGTCGTCAGCGAGATCGACGATGCGACGGCACAACGGCGCAATTACCTGCAGGTCAGCTCGCGCCGCCTGCTGTCCGACCGCTGGTTCGCGATCGGCCGGCTGCACCTCGAGGAGGACTTCGAGCTCGACCTCGATTCGCGAACGCTGCTCGGCTTCGGCGCCGGCCGAACGCTGGTTCAATCGGACCGGACGGCGCTCGCGCTTTACGGCGGCCTCGCGGCGGACCGCGAGCGCTTTCGCGGCATCTCGGGAACCGATCGTACCGCCGAGGCCTTCCTCACGGTCGAATGGGATTGGTTCGAGCTCGGCGAGACGGAGATCTCGACGGAGGCCACCACGTACTTCAGCTTCGACCGCTCCCGCAGGCGCTTCGAGCTCGACGCGACGCTGCATCGCTACATCGCCGGCAGCCTGTACTGGAGCGTGAGCCTCTACGAGAGCTACGACAGCGACCCGCCGCCCGGTCTCGAGAACAGCGATCTCGGCCTCTCGTTGACGTTGGGGCGATCTTTCTGAAGACCCGCCGCCGTGCGCACGTCGGTCGCCGTCTAGGCGATACGCTGCGCAAGGCGTGGATCGAGTACGAGCGGGACCGCGCCCGCTACTTCGCCGCCGCGATGGTCTACTACGCGTTCCTCTCGCTCGTGCCGTTCCTGTTGCTGCTCCTTGCCGCCCTCGGTCTGTTGCTGCGCTTCTCGGCGAGCGCCGCCGAGGCCGAGCGCCAGGTGCTGATCCGGATCGAGGAGCAGTTCGGCGGCGAGCTCCATGCGACGATCGACCACCTGCTGACGGCGCTGCAACGCGAGTCGGCGAGCGCGACCGCGATCAGCATCGCCGCTCTTCTGTTGACCGCGTCGGTGCTCTTCCGGCACTTGCGGATGAGCTTTCGCGCGATCTGGAAGCGCGACCCTCCGCTGATCGCCGCACGAGTCCGCAGCGTCGTCCGAGCGACGCTCCTCGAGCGCGCGATCTCGTTCGTGATGGTGCTCGGCGGCGGCGTGCTGCTGCTCGCGGCGCTCGCGATGATGGCGGGGGCGCAGTGGCTGAATCTGGCGCTCGGCGGCCTGCCGCTGCTCGGCCCCACGGCGGAGTGGCTCCTGCCGCCGCTGACCTCGTTGCTGCTGACCGCGGGCACCTTTGCAGCTTTGTTCAAGCTGCTGCCGCCGGTCCGCCTCCAATGGAGCGACGTGTGGCTCGCCGTGGTCGTCTCGACGGTCGCATGGGTGGTTGCCGCAGAAGCGTTGACGTTGTACGGGCTCTATCTCGGCAGCAGTCCGAGCGCATACGGTGCGCTCGGCGCGCTGCTCGCGTTCATGCTCTGGATGAACGTCGTGAGCCAGGCGCTCTTCTTTGGGGCGGAAGTCTGCAAGGTCGCGGCTGCGCGACCCGACTGAACGCTTCGCTGCGCCATGCGGCGGTGCCGAATCGCGTTGGACCAAAGGACAGGTTGCCGCTCCGACGACGCCCATGGGAGGCTGCGTCACGCAGGGTCTGAAGCGCGAGGGGCCGGTCGCGCTGGTCGTCGCGCAGCTTCGAGGGTCTGCGGAAGTCGCTTCTCGGCGCGGTGATGCGTCGTTCGGCAAAGGAGATGCAAATGAGCACGCTGGTGGCGGTGGTATTCGACGACGAGACGACGGCCTTCGAGATGCGCAATGCGCTCCTGAAGATGCAGAAAGAGTATCTGATCGACATGGAAGACTCGGTGGTCGTGACCCGGAACGAGAAAGGCAAGACGAAGCTCGATCAGATCACGAACCTGACGAGCGCGGGAGCCGTCGGCGGCGGCTTCTGGGGCCTCTTGATCGGCCTGATCTTCCTGAACCCGCTGCTCGGCGCGGCCGTAGGCGCCACCGCAGGCGCCTTGTCCGGGAAGTTCGCGGACATCGGTCTCGACGACAAGATGATGAAAGAGCTCGGCGAGTCGATGAAGCCGGGCTCGTCGGCCCTCTTCGTCCTGATTCGGCGCGCGACCGTCGACAAGGTGCTGGACGGCCTCAAGGAGTTCGCAGGTAGAGGCAAGATCTTTCGCACGTCGCTGAAGAAAGACGAAGAAGAGTCGCTGCGGGAAGCGCTCGAGAAAGCCGCGTAGCGTTCCTGCTCGCAGCGTCGGCACGAATCGCGTTCACCGGCACGAGGCGACGGGCGCCGCGTCGACGAAGCGACGTTCGAGCCGGTTGGGCGGGCCGACACGGCCCGCCCTTCGCGGCGGGATCGCGTTCGGTCGAGGGTGCCCCTCGATCGATCGCGGCGTCAGGCCAGGTACTGTGGACCGATCTCCGCGACCGATCGCACGCCGCACTGGCGCATGATCAGCAGCAGCTCCTCCCTGAGGATATCGATCACGCGCTCGACACCGGTCTGACCGAACGCGGCGAGGCCCCAGACGTATGGGCGACCGACGCCGACGGCCGACGCGCCGAGAGCCAGGGCTTTGAAGATGTCCGAGCCGCGGCGGAAGCCGCCGTCGACGATGACGGGCACGCGGCCGGCGACGCCTGCCACGACCTCCGGCAGGCATTCGATCGTCGCGCGCCCGGTCTCTGTCGCGCGGCCGCCGTGATTCGAGACGATGATGCCGTCGGCACCGTGCTCGATGCAGAGCTCCGCGTCCTCGGGCGTCTCGATGCCCTTGACCACCAGCTTCATGTCCGTCGCGTCCCGCAGGCGGCCGAGGAAGTCCCACGTGAACGGGGCCGGTGCATTGCGCGGCGGACGGCGGGTCGGCCGAGGGTTGTTCGTGTGGCAGACCGAGCAATTCGTCGCGTCGTTCATCCGCGCGCGCAGGTCCGTCTCCATGTTCCGGCCCGGCAGCAGATCGACGGTCCACACCATGACCTTGCAGCCCGCCGCTTGCACGCGCTCGACGATCGGCTTCGTGTCCGACCACTCGGGGCGCGCGTAGAGCTGGAACCAGATCGGCGCGCCGCGAGCTTCGTTCACGGTCTCGACCGGCGCATTGGCCGCGGACGACATGACCTGTGTCATGTTCCGGCTCCGCGCGGCCCGGGCGACCGTCACGGCGCCTTCCGGATTGAACATGCCGAGCCCGCCGACCGGGCACAGCAGGATCGGCGCTTCCCATGTCTCGCCGAACAGTGTCGTGCGCGTATGCGCTTGCGAGACGTCGACCAGACGCCGCGGCCGCAACCGGTACTTCTCGAAGCCGAGCCGATTCGCGCGCAGCGTCACGTCGTCGTCGACGCCGCTCGCCAAGTAACCGAAGTGAGCCGGCACGAGCATGCGCTTCGCAGCGGCCTCGAAATCGAAGACGTTCAGTGCGGCTTCCGGATCGCTGAGCACGCCGGATTCGATATCGGCGGCGAGCTGAGCGAATGCCGGGGAAGCGGCCAACAGCGGGCTCCCGGCCAAGAAGCGCAGCAGAGATCGGCGATGCATGGTGGTCCCCCCCTCCAGTGGAGCCGGCACCTTACAGCACTGCGCTAGCGTGCGGAATCCGGTCGAGGGACGCCCGTGTCGGTCCGCGCCGCCAGCCGTACAACGCCGCGCACCTCACGGCGTCGTGCCTTGGCTCGATCCGGCGAACAGACGCTTCCCTTCGGCCGTGACCACGACTCGCGCATTGCCGTTCGGGCTGTCGTCGCGGGCGCGCGATCCCTCGATCGTGACCGTCTCGCCCATCGGAAGCGAGTTGCGGGTCCAACCCTGGCGCATCAGGCCGTTCGGGCTCGCGAGCTCGAACCCCCAATCGACGGCCTCGTCGGCGCCGAGGGTCGTGCAGCGCCACTCCTCGTCGCTGCTCGAGTCCCGCAGATTGCCGCTCCCGCGCCGCTCGCATACCTCTTGTGCGCGCACGTGGACCCACGCGTGCGGGTTCGTCCATTCGAGATCGGTTACCGCGCCGGTGACCTTGATCTGCTTCGTCGCGTCGAACTCCGCGGAGAACGAGTGATGGGCCGATAGAGACGGCGCCACGAGCACGCAGGCGGCGGCGCATGCGATCGCTCCGACGATCCTCGCCGTACCGAACCGGCAGCGGCTCCCGTTTGCGGCTGAGTATCCCGTCATGCTCCTATCTCCTAATCCAACTGAATCCTGCGGCCGAACTGCTGGTTCTCGTTGCAGATGAACTCGATCAGCTCCTGGTCGGGCAGCAGCCGCTGGTCGACTCGCACGGTCCACGGTCTCGTGTAGGACTTCGGATCGTCGATCGTGAAGTCGATCTGCAAATGAGTGTACGTCGGCCGGCGGAAGCGCTCGATGATCTTCGCTTCGCGGGAATAGGGGCTGCCGTTCACGTCGAGCCAGCCGTCGAACGGGCCGTCTTCCGCGCCGCGCAGGTTGTTCGTTTCGACGACGAGGTCATCGCCGTCCCAATGGCCGACCGAATAGCCGTACCACCACGGCTGCACCTCGCCCTGCGGCGGCAGCTCGCGGCCGTCCATGTAGATGTGGCGCAAGCCGTAGTTCGCTTCGTACTCGATCAGGATCAGCTGGTCGGTCTGGATGATCTTGCGCGGCTGCGGCTGCTGGTGAAACTGGAGAAAGCCCATCGGCATGCAGTTGGCGTCGGGGTTGTCCTTCGCGTTCGCCGCCGCGCGCTGATCGCGCAGCTCCTTGCCCCACGGCGTATACGGCAGGCCGCCCTCCATGTTCTGGCCCGCTTCGAAGAATGCGGCGATCGGAGGACCGTCCGGATCGATCGGCACCGGGGCGGTGACGACGTCGATCGGCGCACCGCCGTCCTGCGATCCTCGCTCTTGCGGCGGGCCGCTGGTGGTACGCATCCAGAGCCCCGAGAGATCCGGCTTTCCGTCGGCAGTGCGCGGCGGCGGTGCGTCCAAGATCACGTTCCCGTTGGCGTCGCGCGGGACGTCGGGATCGGGGAACGCCGGCCATTGCGCCGACGCGCCGGGCGACCAGCTCAACGCGCCGACGGCGCCGGACAGCGCGACGAGCGCGGCCGTGCTCCAGATACCTCGTCTTCGGCTCGGGCGCGTGGCTCCGCCCCGGAACGGTCTCGGTTCATGCACGTCTCTATTCCCCCAATAGGCGGCCCGCGATGCAGGCCCTCGGCGTGTTTGGTTGCCGGTAAAGATAACTCCTGGCCGTTCGGCAAGCCTAGCCGGCTGCATCGGCCGTCGCGCCCTCCTTCGCCTTTCGCCGCGTGCCCGATCGGCCGCAGCGCGAGCAGTCGTCGCAGCTTTTACCCCAGGCTTCCCCGGACCTGTCAAGAAAGATTTCTAATGAATGATCAAGACAACGACCGTGGGATCGAGCGCGTGATACCGGCGAAGCGCAGCTCGTGCCGTCGCCGAATCGAACGTCGCACCGATGCGCTGATTTCACCGCGCCGGATCGATCGCCTGCCAACCATATCACCCGCGGGCGGGAATATCCTGCGCGAGCGGACAGTCGCCGGATGCCGATCCGGCAGCGCCGCCCTCGCAGCGCATCTGGCCGACGCTTCGCGCGGGGACGATCCGACGGCACACGCACCGGGCAGGGCTCCGACGTCGCAGGACGTCGATGTGCAGCATAGCGATCGAGCCCACCGCGGCCGCGGGAGTCGCGCGGAGAGCCGCGACCGCGCCGTTCGCGCCTCGCGCTCGGCCGGCGATCGGCCGCAGCGCCGATCGAAACGGAATTCGTCGGGGGATCTGCGGTGGCAGGCGCCCTAACGCGCCGTCATGAAAGGAAAATTGGAGCGGGAAACGAGACTCGAACTCGCGACCCCAACCTTGGCAAGGTTGTGCTCTACCAACTGAGCTATTCCCGCCCCGAGGGCGCCTTTCGGCGGGAGGATTCTAATGCAGACCGGCGTCGACCGTGAAGCCCTCCGCGCCCGCCGCACTTGCCGCCCGCGCCGACCGGCGTCGGCGAGCGGCCCGATGGCGAAACTCGCCGGTACAGCCTGCCCCGCCGTCACTCCGCGCTGCGCATGATCGGCCATGCGGCCCGCAGGTAATCGATCATCGACCAGAGCGTCAGCGCCGCCGCGATGAAGAGCAGCGCCATCCCGATCGGATAGGTTTCGATCGTCGTCAGCGGCAGCGGCTCCCGATAGAGCATCAAGCTGATGCCGACGATCTGGAGCGTCGTCTTCCACTTGCCGAAGAACGTGACCGCGACGTGCGCTCGCGCCCCGAGCTCCGACATCCATTCGCGCAGCGCCGAGACGGTGATCTCGCGGCCGATGATGATCGCGGCGACGATCGCGAGCGAATACTCGGGATCGGCCTGCACGAGGAGCACGAGCGCGGTCGCGACGATCAGCTTGTCGGCGACCGGGTCGAGGAACGCGCCGAACGTCGAGGTTTGGCCGAGGCGGCGGGCGAGATACCCGTCGAAGTAATCCGTGATGCCGGCGAGCGCAAACAGGATGCCGGCTGCCGGCCGCGCCCACGTCACGGGCAGATAGAACACGATGACGACGAGCGGGATCGCGAGAATGCGAAACCACGTCAGCGCGTTCGGCAGATTGAGCGGCATCCCGGCGAAGCGGTTCAGCGTCCGCTCGGTCATCGTCGCCTCCCGCCCTGTCGCCGCTCAGCCCGCATGGAAGTAATCATAAATCGCCTCGGCGAGCTGCCTCGAGATGCCTTTCACGCGTGCGAGATCGTCCACGCCCGCCCGCGCGACACCCTGCAAGCCGCCGAACTGCCGGAGCAGCTCGCGGCGCCGCTTCGGACCCAAGCCCGGGATCGCCTCGAGCGGCGAGACCGTCTGGCGCTTCGCCCGGCGCGCCCGGTGACCGGTGATCGCAAAGCGATGCGCCTCGTCTCGAATCTGCTGAATCAGGTGCAGCGCGGGTGACGCCGGCGGCAGCTTCAGCGGCTGCTCCCGCTCCGGGAGATGCAACGTTTCGCGTCCCGGCTTCCGCCCCTCGCCCTTCGCGATCCCGACGAGCCGCACGCCCTCGATGCCGAGCTCGGCGAGCACGGACTGCGCGCGCGCGAGCTGGCCGCGCCCGCCGTCGATGAACAGCACGTCGGGCAGCGCTCCGTCGCCGCGTTTCACTCGGGAGTAGCGTCGCTCGAGCGCCTGCGCCAGCGCGCCGTAATCGTCACCGGGGGTCACGCCCGTGATGTTGAAGCGCCGGTAGTCGGATTTCAACGGCCCGTCCGCGTTGAACACGACACACGATGCGACCGGCGATTCGCCGCCGGAGTGGCTCACGTCGAAGCATTCGAGGCGCGACGGCCGCTCCTCGAGATCGAGCACCTCGGCGAGCGCGTCGAGCTGCGCCTCGAGCGTCGCGCTCGACTGGGCACGAAGCTCGGCGCCGTGCCGGGCGTTCGTCACGGCCATGTCGACGAGCCGCGCACGGTCGCCGCGCAGCCGCCACTTGATCTGCACCGGCCTGCCCGCTTGCTCCGAGAGCATCGCCGCGATCGTCTCGGCCTCGGGCACCTCGCGGCTCACGAGGATTTCCTTCGGCGCCTCGCGCCCGCCGCCGTAGTACTGCAGCAGGAACGCGCGGATGATCTCGTCGTCGCCGGCGCCTGCCGCAACCTTCGGAAAATAGTTCCGGCTGCCGAGCGAACGGCCGCCGCGGTACGGCACGACCGCGACGCAGTGCACGGCGCCCGCCGAGGCCAAGCCCACCGCGTCGAAGTCGCCGCGCAAGCCCGTCATCAGCTGCTGGGAGCGCACGTGCTTCAGCTTCGCGAGCTGATCGCGGTACTGCGCCGCGCGCTCGAACTCGAGCGCGGCCGACGCCTGCTCCATCCGCTCGACGAGCCTCGCCGTCACGGCGTCCTCGTCCCCCTGCAAGTAGAGCACCGCGTGCTCGAGGTCGCGCGCGTAGTCCTCCGGCGAGATCAGCCGCACGCACGGGCCCGAGCAGCGGCGGATCTGATACTGGAGGCACGGACGGCTGCGGTTCTCGAAGAAGCTGTCCTCGCACGGCCGGATGCCGAAGAGCTTCTGCAGCTGCGTCAGCGTCTCGCGAACCGCGCCCGCGCTCGGATACGGGCCGAACAGCCGCCCCTTCTTGACCCGCGGCCCGCGGTAGAACGCGAGCCGCGGATACTCGTGATCGGTATCGAGATAGATGTACGGGTAGCTCTTGTCGTCTCTCAGGACGACGTTGAAGCGCGGCCGGTGACGCTTGATCAGGTTGTACTCGAGCATCAGCGCTTCGGTCTCGGTCGGCGTCACCGTGACCGCGATGTCCGCGACCTGCCGGAGCATCGTGCTCGTCTTCGCGTCGTGTGCGCGCCCCTGGAAATAGCTGCCGACGCGGCGCCGAAGGTTGCGCGCCTTGCCGACGTAGATCACCTCGCCCGCGGCGTCGAGCATTTGATAGACGCCCGGCCGGTTCGTCAGGTGGCGAAGCACCGCGGCCGGGTCGAACGGCGTGCGCTCGGCGGCGGCGGTCGGCTCCGGCCGGCTCGGCGTGTCGGCTTGTGGCTCGGTGTGGGGCATGGATGAGCGCGATTAGAGCACCCGGTGTGCTCGCAAGGATACGACCCGCATGCAGCGGTGTCGTTCAGTCGCCCATGCGGCGGATGACGGCGTCGCCGAACGCGCGCGTACCGACGAGCTTCGCGCCGGGTGCGAGCCTGTCCGCCGCGGCCGGCGGGGCCGCGCCGCCGCCGCGCCGCCGCGGCTCCCGGCGTTGCGCCAGGTCGAACGTCAGCTCCCGCGCCGCGATCGTTCCCGCGACGCCCCGCTCGATCAGCGCCGCCGCCTCTTCCCAGCCGATGTAACGCAGCAGCATCTCGGCCGACAGGATCAGCGAGCCCGGATTCACGACGTCCCGACCGGCGAGCGACGGCGCCGTGCCGTGCGTCGCCTCGAAGACGGCATAGCCGTCGCCGACGTTCGCGCCGGGCGCGATACCGATGCCGCCGACGAGCGCGGCGAGCGCGTCGGAGATGTAGTCGCCGTTCAGGTTCAGCGTCGCGATCACGTCGTAGTCGCCGGGCGCGAGCACGATCTGCTGGAGGAAGTTGTCGGCGATCACGTCCTTGAGGACGATCTCGCGGCCGGTCGCCAGGTTGCGGAACGCGTGCCACGGGCCGCCGTCGAGCGGCCGCGCACCGAACGCCTCGCGGGCGAGCTCGTAGCCCCACTCCCGGAACGCGCCCTCCGTGTGCTTCATGATGTTGCCCTTGTGCACGAGCGTGACGGAGCCGCGGTCGTACCGGACCGCGTGCTCGAGCGCCTTGCGGATCAGGCGCCGGGAACCGTCGCGCGAGACGGGCTTCACGCCGAATGCGGACGTCGCCGGGAAGCGGATGTCGGCGACGCCGAGCTCGCGCTCGAGGAAGTCGCGTACCTTCGCGGCCTCCGCCGAGCCCGCCGGCCACTCGATGCCGACGTAGATGTCCTCGGTGTTCTCGCGAAAGACGACCATGTCGACGTCCTCGGCGAGCAGCGACGGCGTGGACGCGCCCGGGAAGTAGCGCACCGGACGGATGCAGGCGTACAGATCCAGCCGCTGGCGGATCGCGACGTTGATCGAGCGTAGGCCCCCGCCGACCGGCGTCTCGAGCGGCCCCTTGATCGAGACGACGAACGTCTCGAGCGCGCGGAGCGTCTCCTCCGGCAGGTGTCGGCCCTCGCCGTAGCGCGCGACCGCCTTGCGGCCCGCGTAAACCTCCATCCAGGCGATCGCGCGCTCGCCGCCGTAGGCCTTCGCGACCGCGGCGTCGACGACGCGCCGCATCACCGGCGTCACGTCGGCGCCGATGCCGTCGCCTTCGATGAACGGCACGATCGGCCGGTCGGGCACCGCAAGCGTGCCGTCTGCGCGAATCGTGATCGGCGCACCGCCTTCGGGCGGGGCGATGTGCTCGTAACTCATTTAATCCCTGGTCTGCAGGCGGCCGCCGATCAGCATCGAGATCTCCATCGCCTGCTCGTAGTTCAGCCTCGGATCGACCTGCGATTTGTACGCGCGCGCGAGGTCCGACTCCTGCAAGCCGCGCGCCCCGCCGATGCACTCCGTGACGTTGTCGCCGGTCAGCTCGAGATGCACGCCGCCGAGATAGCTGCCTTCGGCCTGGTGGATCCGAAACGCGGCGCGCAGCTCCGCCCTGATCTTGTCGAAGCGCCGCGTCTTGTAGCCGCCCGCGGTCGTCTCGGTGTTGCCGTGCATCGGGTCGCAGACCCAGAGCACCGGCGTGCCGACCGAGCGCGCGGCGCGAATCACCCGCGGCAGATGCTCGTCGATGTGATCTGCGCCGAAGCGCGTGATCAGCGTCAGCCGTCCGGGCTCGCCGTGCGGATCGAGCACGCGGATCAGCTGCCGCAGCTCCTCGTCGTCTGTGCTCTTGCCGATCTTCACGGCGATCGGATTCGCGATGCCGCGAAAGTACTCGACGTGCGCGCCGCCGACGGCCGCGGTGCGCATGCCGATCCACGGAAAGTGCGTCGTCAGGTCGTACCAGCGCTGCCGGTGCGGCAGGAACCGCGTCTGCGCCTGCTCGTACGGCAGATGCAGGCCCTCGTGCGAGGTGTAGAAGTCGACGCGGTGCGTCTCGTGCAGCGGCTCCCCGGTGATCGCCTCGAAGAAGCGCAGCGAATCGGACACCGAGGCTACGAGGTTGTGATACTCCTCGGCGGCCGCGGACTCGCGGACGAAATCGAGGTCCCAGTTCTCCGGGTGGTGCAGGTCGGCGAACCCGCCGTCGATCAGCGAGCGGACGAAGTTCAGCGTCATCGCCGAGCGCGCGTAGGCGCGCAGCATCAGCCGCGGATCCGCTTCGCGGTCCGCCGCGGTGAACGGCAGCCGGTTGATCAAGTCGCCGCGATAGCTCGGCAACGACTGCCCGTCCCGCGACTCGTAGTCCGCGCTCCGCGGCTTCGCGTACTGCCCTGCCATCCGTCCGACCCGAATGACCGGCTTCTTCAGCCCGACCAGCATCACGAGCGACATCTGCAGCAGGATCTTCAGCTTCTGCACGATGTTCTCGGAGGTGCACTCGTCGAAGCTCTCGGCGCAGTCGCCGCCCTGGAGCAGAAACGCCCGTCCGCGCTGCGCGGCCGCGAGCTGGCTCTTCAGCTGCTCGACCTCCCACGTCGTCACGAGCGGCGGCAGTCGCGCGAGCTCCGCGAGCACACGGTCGAGCTCCTCCCGAGAACGGTAGGTGGGCTGTTGGGCGGCCTCGCGCGCTTGCCAGCTGGCGGGATGCCAATCGGCGGCGACGGGAACGGTCATCGGGGTTGTACCGGGGGTGCGAGGCGGTCACTATACAAACGCCGCCGCGACCCTGCAAAACGCAAGGTTTCGCGAATGCGTTGAAAGAACACGAAAATCAGCGGCCCGGCGCCCGCAGGCGGCGCGAACCGAGCTGGTATCATTCGAGCAATCATGAGGGGCATTCTCCGCTCGAGATTACGCCGCTCGCGGCTGCGGGCCGTCGCTAGCTGGGCGCTGCTCGTCGCAGGCTCGCTAGCTTGGCTCGCGGCGCAATCCCAGAACGAGTCGGCCGCATCCGACGGCGGCATCGCGGTGCTGCTCTCGGTCCAGGACGCGATCGGCCCCGCGACGAGCGATTATGTGCGCCGCGGCATCGAGCAGGCGGCAAGTCGCGGCGCCGAGCTCATCGTGCTCGAGATGGATACGCCGGGCGGCCTCGACTCCTCGATGCGCGACATCATCCAGTCGATTCTCGCGTCGACCGTGCCGGTCGTCACCTACGTCCATCCGCAAGGCGCGCGCGCGGCGAGCGCCGGCACCTATATTCTTTATGCGAGCCACGTCGCAGCGATGGCGCCCGCGACGAATCTGGGGGCCGCGACGCCGGTCGCGATCGGCGGAGCGCCGGCGCCCTCGCCGATCCCGGACCGCGGGGACGAAGACGACGCGCCGGCCGACGGCGACGAGGCCGAGGATGACGAGCCCGCGGAGCGGCCCGGCCGCCGGGATCGCCCGGCGGACCGGGGCGCGCCCGAGCCCGCGACCGCCTCCGAGCGCAAGGCGATCAACGACGCGGTCGCCTATATCCGCAGCCTCGCCGAGCGCCGCGGCCGCAACGCCGACTGGGCCGAGCGCGCGGTCCGCTCCGCGGAGAGCCTGAGCTCGAACGCGGCGCTCGAGATGAACGTGATCGATCTGATCGCCGTCGACCTGAACGACCTCCTCGTCAAGCTCGACGGGCGCGTCGTCGAGCTCGACACGGGCGAGGTCGTGCTCGACACGGACGATCTCGTCTACGAGCGGATCGAGCCCGACTGGCGGACGAAGCTGCTCGCCGTGATCAGCAACCCGACGGTCGCCTACATGCTGCTCTTGCTCGGCATCTACGGGCTGATCTTCGAGGGCTACAATCCCGGCGCGATCGTGCCGGGCGTCGTCGGTGCAATATCGCTGCTGCTCGCGCTGTTCTCGCTGCAGGTGCTGCCCGTGAACTACGCCGGGCTCGCGCTGATCGCTCTCGGGGTGATTCTGATGATCGCGGAGTTCCTGGTGCCGAGCTTCGGCGCCCTCGGCATCGGCGGCGTCGCCGCATTCGTGTTCGGCTCGGTGATTCTCGTCGATTCCGACGTCCCGGGCTTCGGCATCCCGCTGCCGCTGATCATCACCGTCGCACTCGCGGGGGCGCTCTCGCTGCTTGCGATCATCTGGCTCGCGATGAAGGCGCGAGTGCAACCCGTCGTCAGCGGCGTCGAAGGGATGACCGGCTCGATCGCCACCGCGCTCGAGGACTTCGCCACCGAAGGAGACGTCTGGGCGAGCGGCGAGCGCTGGCGCGCGAGCAGCCCCTCTCCGGTGAAGAAGGGCGAGCGGCTCCGAGTCGTACGCGTCGAAGGTTTGTTATTGCACGTCGAGCCGTTAGACGAGCTCGCTTCGGAAAGGAGAGACCATGTTCGGGCTTGAGCTGCCGCTGCTGGTGCTGATCGCGATCATCGCGCTCGTCCTGTTCAACACGCTGAAGATCCTGCGCGAGTACGAGCGCGCGGTCGTGTTTCAGCTCGGCCGGTTCTGGAAGGTGAAAGGTCCGGGCCTGATCGTGCTGATCCCGGGCGTGCAGACGATGGTGCGCGTCGATCTCCGCACCGTCGTGATGGACGTGCCGACGCAGGACGTGATCTCCCGGGACAACGTCTCGGTGAAAGTGAGCGCGGTGATCTACTTCCGCGTGATCGATCCGCAGCGCGCGATCATCCAGGTGGAGAACCACGTCGAGGCCACGAGCCAGCTCGCGCAGACGACGCTGCGCTCGGTGCTCGGCCAGCACGAGCTGGACGACATGCTCGCCGAGCGCGAGAAGCTGAACAGCGACATTCAGCGGATCCTCGACCAGAACACCGAGACCTGGGGGATCAAGGTCACGAACGTCGAGATCAAGCACGTCGATCTCGAGCAGAGCATGATCCGCGCGATCGCCGCGCAGGCGGAGGCCGAGCGCGCCCGGCGCGCGAAGGTCATTCACGCCGAGGGCGAGTTCCAAGCGTCGCAGCGGCTGGCCGAGGCCGCGCGCGTGCTGTCCGGCGAGACGCAGGCGATGCAGCTGCGTTACCTGCAAACGCTGACGGAGATCGCAGGCGACCGCTCGAACACGATCGTCTTCCCGCTGCCGCTCGACCTGATCGAGCCCCTCCTAAAGCAAATCCGCCAACGCGCCGAGACATAACCCTACGGCCGTCCAGCCGCCGAAGGTTCGGCGCCGCCGAAGGCCCTGATGCGCATCGACCCTGCGGTGCTCCACGCGCCGCGGCAGTCGCGGCTAGACAGCCGCTCCTAGCGGGTCAGCGCAGCGGCTCGGCGGCGGCGCGCCTCCACGCCTCCTCGAGTCGCCGCTCCGACACCGGCACGACCGTCCCGAGCGCCTGCGCGAACAGCGAGATCCGGAACTCCTCGAGCAGCCACCGATAGCGCGTGACCGCCGCTGGCCACGGCCAGCCGGCGGGCAGCCTCGCGCGCCAGGCCTCGAGCGGCCGCGCGGCCGCCTGTGCGCGCGCCATGAACTCCGCGTCCTTCGGATGCCGCTCCGCGAGCTTCCGCAACCGCACGTCGATCGCCCGCAGATAGCGCGGCAGCCGCTCTCGCCATTCGGCCGGCGTCTCGGTCAGAAACCCGGCGTGCACGAGCCCGTCGAGCTGCGCGGCGATGTCCTCGCGTGCGGCCGCCGGCACGTAGCGAGCGCCGAGCGCGGTGCGAATCTCGCGATGCAGCCCGAGCACCTCTTGCGCGAGCGCGCAGAGCCGCTCCGCGGCCGGCACGAACGCGGCGCGGCCGGCCTCGAGCGCCGCAGTGAACGCCGCCGCCGTGCGGATCGGCGGCTCGAGCGCGAACGCCTGCTCCGCGGCCGCGGTCAGCAAGTCGTCGAGCAGCGCGTCGCCGCTGCCGATCCCGTGAAACGACAGCAAGAGCTCCCGCCGGGCCCGCGCCACGTCGCGGACCAGCGCCGCCTGCTGCGGCACGCGCTTCACCAGCAGCCGGCGGACGCCGGCGCGGTGGCGCGCGACGGCCGCGGGCCCGGGAGGCAGGAGATCGAGGTCGACGCGGCCGTCGACGTCGAGCAGCGCCGGATACAACTCGAGGTCGACCGGCCGCTGCGGCACGCGAACCGTATCGGGCAGATCCGGAAAGTCCCAGCGCGTGAGGCCGGTTCGCCGCCACGCCGTCTGCGAAGTCGGACGTCGCGACGGCCGCGGCGCGGCGCCCCGCGCCGCCGCGCCGCCGCGCGGTTTCGCGCTGTGCGGGCCGCCGCCGAAACGCCGTTCGAGCTCGAGCAGATCGCGGCCCGCACCGAGCACTCGGCCGTCCGCTGCGACGACCTCGATCCGCATGCGCAGATGGTCCGGCAGCGAGTGGACCGCGAGCGCAGCCGGGTCGATCGCGATGCCCCGTTCCGCCGCGGCCGCGGCGAGCGCGATCGGCAACGGCTCGAGCCCGCGGCGCCGCTCGAGCGCGGGCAGCAGCGCGGCGACCGTGTCCGGCAGCGGCACGAGCGGCCGGCGTTGCTCCTTCGGCAGCGTCCGGAGCAGCGCCGTCGCCTTCTCCGCGAGCCATCCCGGCACGAGCCAATCTAGCTCCTCCGGACGAACGCTGCCGAGCAGCGTCTGCGGCAGCTCGAGCGTGATGCCGTCGTCTTCCCGGCCGGGCTCGAAGCGGTACACCAGCGGCAGCCGCTGCCCGGCGACCTCGAGCGCCGCCGGGTAGTCTTGCTCCGGCAGCTCCGCCGGGTCGCGCGTCGCGATGTCCGTCGCCCGCATGAAGAGCCGCGCGGCATGCTCGCCGGACCGGCACCAGCGCTCGAGGCTCGCGCGGTCGCGAACGTCCGGCGGCAACCGCTCCGCGTAGAACCGCGCAACCCCCGGCGCGCCGACGAACAGATCCCGCGTGCGCCGTCGCGCCTCCCATTCGAGAAGCTCGTCGCGCACGCGGCGGTTGTGCTCGAGGAACTCGAGCGTCGCGCCGACGCGATCGCTCGCGAGCGCGTCGCGAATGAAGACCTCGCGGGCTGCGGCAGGGTCGATCGGGCCGTAGTCGACGCGCCGCTCGGCGGCGAGCGTCAGGCCGAGCAGCGTGACGACCTCGCGGGCCGTCACCTGGCCGCGCCGCTCGTCCCATTCGGGGTCCCGGTGCTCGCGGCGAATCAGGTGCGGCGCGACGTGCACGGCCCAGCGCGGATTGATCTGCGCCGCGGTACGCAAGTACACCCGCTCGGTCGCAACGCGCTCGGCCGCGACGATCCAGCGCGGGCGTCTGCCCGCGAGCGCGCTGCCCGGATGGAGATTCGCACGCGAGCCGTGGATGCCCCGATAGACGGGCCCTTCCTCGTGCTCGGCGATGTAGTCGACGAACGCCGCGAGCACCGCCTGATGCAGCGCGCGCAGATCGGGCGGCTTCAGCCGCGAGCGCCAGCCGAGCGCGCGAACGAGCTCCTCGAGCTGCGCATGCACGTCCTGCCACTCCTTCAGCCGCGGCAACGACAGGAACCGCTCGGCGCACCAGACCCGGAGCGCCCTGGTGCCCGCGGCCGCCTGCTTGCGGAACGCCTTCCACAGATCGAGCCAGGTCGCGAAATCGGAGCGAGGGTCCGCAAGCTCGCGGTGCTTCTGCCGCGCCGCCTCGAGGGCGTCTTGCGGAAACTCTCGGGGGTCGACGACCGACAGCGCCGCGCCGACGACGAGCGCCTCCCGCAGCGCACCGTAGCGATGTCCCGCGAGCAGCAGCCGTGCGATGCGCGGGTCGACCGGCAAACGTGCCATCGCGGCGCCGTCCGCCGTCAGCCGGCGATCCGCGTCGAGCGCGCCGAGCAAATGAAGCAGCCGGTAGGCGTCGTTCACGGCCTTCGTCGGCGGCGCGTCGAGGAACGGAAACTCCTCGACGTGACCGAGACCGAGCGCCTCGAGCTGCAGGATCACGCCGGCCAGATTGGTCCGGAGGATCTCGGGCTCGGTGAAGGGCGGACGCGCGTCGAAGTCCTCCTCCGAGTACAGCCGGACGCAAACGCCGGGACCGAGGCGGCCACAGCGCCCGGCCCGCTGCGCCGCGTTCGCTTGCGCAATCGCCTCGACGCCGAGGCCCTGCACGCGATGCCGCGGCGAGTAACGCGGGACGCGCGCGAGCCCCGAGTCGATCACGGCGCCGATCCGCGGAACGGTCAACGACGTCTCGGCCACGTTCGTCGCGAGCACGATTCGCGGCGCGGCGCCGGGCTTGAAGATTCGCTGCTGGCGCGCGGTCGACAGCCGCGAGTAGAGGGGCAGCACCTCGAAGCCCCGGGGGCCCCCGCGCGCGAGCGCGCGCTCCGCGTCGCGGATCCAGTGCTCGCCCGGCAGAAAGACCAGCATGTCACGAAGCGTGCGCGCACCGCCCGCTTCGGCGCCGAGCTCCCGCGCCGCCGCGACGACCGCCTCGTCGAAATCCTGGCCGGTCTCGGGCGGCCGGTAGCGGACCTCGACCGGAAACGTGCGCCCTGCGACGCGAATGATCGGCGCATTGCCGAAATGCGCCGCGAAGCGCTCGGGATCGATCGTCGCGGAGGTGATGATCACCTTCAGATCCGGCCGGCGCGCCTCGATCCGGCGCAGGTAACCGAGCAAAAAGTCGATGTTGAGGCTTCGCTCGTGCGCCTCGTCGATGATCAGCGTGTCGTACGCGGCGAGCGCGCGGTCGCGGCGGATCTCGTTCAGCAGGATGCCGTCGGTCATCACCTTGACGAGCGTCCCCGGCGAAGTGCGGTCCGTGAACCGCACCGTCAGCCCGACGACGTCGCCGACCGCGGTTTCCATCTCCTCGGCGAGCCGCGCAGCGAGCGTCCGCGCTGCGATCCGCCGCGGCTGCGTGTGGCCGATCATGCCGGCGGTGCCGCGGCCCGCCTCGAGGCAGATTTTCGGCAGCTGCGTCGATTTGCCGCTGCCGGTATCGCCGCAGACGACGATCGTGCGATGGGCCTCGAGCGCCGCGCGAATCTCGTCCCGGCAGCGCGCGATCGGCAGCTCCTCGGGATAGCGAAGCACGTAGCGCGACGCCGCCGGCGCACGCGGTGCCGCCCGGCGGAGGCGCTCACGCCGCGGCCGCCCCAAAGGCTTCCGCTTCTCGGTCACGCCGTCGCTCGAGCGAGCGCAATGTGCACGGCCGCGCCGCCGAGCGGCGACCGCCCGATCTCGAGCGTGCCGCCGTAGAGCCCGACGATGTCGCGGACGACCGCGAGCCCGATGCCGTGGCCCGGGACCGACTCGTCCGCGCGCGTGCCGCGCTCGAGCAGCCGCTCGACCTCCTCGGGCGCGATGCCCCGGCCGTCGTCCTCGACGGTGATCTCGAGCCGCCCGCCGCGCGACGCGGCCGTCACCTGGACGCGGCTCTTGCAGTACTTGTATGCGTTGTCGAGCAGATTACCCAGCACTTCGGTCAGATCGCCAGGGTCGCCTTGGAAGAGCGCGCCGCTCGCGACGTCGAGCTCGCACGTCACGCGCTTGTCGCGATACGCCTTGTCGAGCGCGCCGCACAAGTCCTCGAGCACCGGCGCGACCGCGACCGGATCGACGCCGAGCCCGGTCGAGCCGCTCGCGCGCGCGCGCCGCAGCTGATGCGACACGCGCTGCTCCATCCGATCGACCTCGCGGTTGAGCGCGTCGACACCGACCGCATCGACGCCGCCGCGTGCGGACGCCGTGCCGGTCGCGCCGAGCGAGAGCTCGGACAACAGGCTCCGCATGACCGCGAGCGGCGTCTTCAAGCTGTGCGCGAGATCGTCTAGCGTGTTCCGGTAGCGGACGAGCCGCCGCCGCTCGGTGTCGATCAGCGCGTTCAGGCTCGACGCGAGGCCTTCGACCTCCGACGGATACTTGCCGCTCAACGCGACGCGCGTGCCGCTGTCGATCTCGCGCACCTGCCGCTCGAGCCGCCGCAGCGGCAACAGCATGACCTGCAACAGCCCGCTGACGACGAGGACCATCGTCAGCGTGACGCCCGCGAACCAGTAGATCAAGTTGCGGCGAAACGCGGCTTGCCGCTCGAGATAGGGCTCGAGCGACGCGGCCACCGCGAACGTGTACTCCGCCGTGTGCTCCTCGCCGAACTCCCACGCGATGCCCATCTCGAGCCCCGCGAGCGGCGGCAGGCCGGGCGGCGCAGCCGTGAAGAACCGCTGCTCGCCGGGCGCCGGCGGCGCGCCGAGCGGCAGGTCGGCGCCGAGCAGCGACGAGGATCGCCAGAGCTCGCGGCCCTCGGCGTCGCGCAGGACGCCGTAGAGGCCGGAGTACGCGAGCTGAAATTGCGGATCGGCGTCGTCCGAGCGGACGGTGAGCGTGCCGTTCTCGTCGTCGGCGAGCGCGATCAGACCGAGCACCTGCACCTCGAGCAGCTCGCGCACTGCCCGCTCGGTGCTCCTGCGAAAGGTCACGTCGAGCCCCGCGACGGTGATCGCGAAGAGCACCGTGAGCGCGACGCTGACCCAGACGACGACCCGAACGCGCAGCGAACGGAAGAGCGCCATCGTGCGCGCCGGCGGCAGTCAGCCCGCCGCGGCGCCGCGCGGCAGCGCGAAGCGGTAGCCCCGCCCGCGCAGCGTCTCGATCGGCTTCAGCTCGCCATCCGGGTCGAGCTTGCGGCGCAGCCGACCGATGAACACCTCGATCACGTTGCTGTCGCGCTCGAGATCCTCGTCGTAGAGCGCTTCGGTGATCTGCGCCTTCGACAGCACTTCCCCGGCGTGCAGCATCAGGTATTCGAGCAGGCGGTACTCGAAGCTCGTGAGCTCCAGGCGGCGGCCGTCGACCGTGACCTCCTGGCTGCGAGTGTCGAGCTTCACCGGTCCGCAGACGAGCTCCGATTGCGCCCAGCCGCCCGCGCGCCTGAGCAGCGCGTCGACCCGGGCGAGCAGCTCTTCGACGTGCACGGGTTTCACGACGTAATCGTCCGCGCCGAGCTTCAGCGCCTCGACCTTGTCCTGCCAGCGATCGCGCGCGGTCAGCACGAGGATCGGAAAGCTCTTGCCCGCCGCACGTAGCCCGCGAATGACCTCGACGCCGGCGAGCTTCGGCAGGCCGAGATCGATGATCGCGAGATCGATCGGATACTCCTGACCGTAATACAGCCCCTCGCGGCCGTCGTGCGCGCAGTCGACCTGATAGCCGGCGCGCTCGAGCTGCGCCGCGAGCGAGCGCGACAGCGTCAGATCGTCCTCGACCAGCAACAAATGCATCCGTTCGTCCGCCGCTTCGGGGGCCTACATGAACTGCCCGCTCTGCGCGTCGACGCGCACGGTGCGGGCGCGGCCGTTGTCGAGGATCAGGATCTCGTGCACCTGACGGCCACCGCGGTTGACGGTCTCCGCACGCAGCACGCGGCCGTTGTAGCGCTGCTGCGCGAGCGCGATCGCCTGCTGCAGCGAGATGCCGCCGCGGCCGCGCTGTACGACCTGGAGCGGCGAGCTTTCCTCGAACGCGGCGACGGGCTCGGGCAACGAGCGCGCCTCCGCACCGCACGCGAGGAGAAGCGCGCAGGCAGCGGCCGCAGCCGCTCGTGCGAGTTGTCGCGATAGTGCCTTCATTGCCGCCGTTCGCGGGTCACAGCTTGGATTCCGCCCCTTGCCTCGTCAAGAAACGCGTTCACGGGCCGCCGACGAGAGGCCGCCGTTCGCCCGCCGACCGGCCTCGACGTCCCGGAAGAAAAAAGATGGGCGGGCTTCCCTGCCCGCCCGCACGGACGCCGTCGACCGCCGCCGGCCGAGCCGCGCACCGTCAGAAGCGCACCGGCATCACGCTGACCGCCACCGGTACCCGGTTGCCCGGATGATGCGGCGTGTGCGTGACGTACCGCCGGCCGTGGTACTCGTACGTGACGCGGTAGCCGTCGATTCGCTCCTCGGTGAATCGCTCCGTGACCACGTCGCAGCGATCGACCGTGACCGCACGCGTCTCGGTGCCCCGGTAGGCCTGATTGCGAACCGCGCGCTGATTCGCGACCGCAGCGCCCGCGATCGAGCCGATCAGCGTCATCGCGTCCCGGCCGCTGCCGCTGCCGAACTGACGCCCAACCGCGGCGCCGACGATCGCACCGGCCGCCGTCGTGCCGGCGACGCCGCCGAGCGGCCGCACCGGCTCGTAGACAACCTCCTGCCAGCACTCCTGACGCGGGCGCTCGACCGTCACATGGCGGACGATCGGCTCGACGTGCACGACGCGTGCATAGTCGGTGTGCCCGACGCGCCGCCCCTTGCCGTGACCGTGGCCGGCCGACGCGACGTTCGCCGCGAGGCACCCCACCGCCGCTACCGCAATCATTGCTTTCCCGAGCATGTCGCACCTCCGTCTTCCGATCCGCCGCCCGACGGGCGCGCGGATCACGGTGCGCAACGTAACGCCCCCGCACTGAATCGAACCTGAACGTCCGCGGGGACCGGGGAAGTCAGCGGGTTCGGGCCTTCGCCTCGCGCCAAAGCCGGTCGAGGGCGTCCGCGTCGAAGGCGGCCCAGTCGCCGCCGGCGGCTTCGACGGCCGCCTCGACGTGGGCGAAGCGGCGCTCGAACTTGCGGTTCGCCCCGCGGAGACAGGCCTCGGGATCGAGGCCGTGATGCCGGCAGAGGTTCGCGAGCGCAAACAGCACGTCGCCGACCTCGGCCGCGGCCGCGTCGGCGTCCGCCGCCGCGAGCGCTTCGTCGAGCTCGCCGAGCTCCTCGTCGACCTTCGCGCGGACGCCCGCGGCGTCCGGCCAGTCGAAGCCGACCGCGGCCGCGCGCCGGCCGAGCTTCGCGGCGCGCGTGAGCGCCGGCAGCCCGACGGGCACGTCGCCGAGCACGCCGTGCGCCTTCGCGCGCCGTTCCTCGCGCTTCAGCGCCTCCCACGCCTGCGTCTGCGCCGCGGCGCTCGCGATGCGCTCCTCGCCGAACACGTGCGGGTGACGGCGCACGAGCTTGTCGCAGATCCGCTCGACGACGTCGTCGAACGTGAACGCGCCGGCTTCCTCGGCGATTCGCGCGTGAAACACGACCTGGAGCAGCAGGTCGCCGAGCTCGCCCGCGAGCGCGTCGATCGCGCCGCGCTCGATCGCGTCGGCGACCTCGTAAGCTTCCTCGATCGTGTAAGGCGCGATCGTCGCGAACGTCTGCTCGCGGTCCCACGGGCAACCGCGCTCCGGGTCGCGGAGCCGCGCCATGATCTCGATCAGGCGCGCGATCGCGGCGTCCCGCCGTTCGCCGGCCTCGTCAGTCATCGGCCAGCAGATCCCGGAACGTCATCAGCATCGCAGCGGTCGCGCCCCAGATCCGCCGCGTCCCGTACTCGAGCTCGTACATCCGGAAACGCGTCCCGAGCCGCTCGCGATGCAGCACGCGGACGTTGCCGGGATCGAGGATGAAGTCGAGCGGCACCTCAAACACGCTCGCGACCTCGTCCGGATTCGGCACCGGCTGGAACTCGCCGGAGACGAAGCCGACGACCGGCGTCACGAGAAAGCCGGTCCCGGTCAGATGCGCATCGAGGCAACCCGCGACGGCGACCTGCTCGGCTGCGAGGCCGACTTCCTCGGCCGCCTCGCGCAGCGCCGCGGCGACGACGGTTTCGCCCGGCGCGAGCCGCCCGCCCGGGAAGCTGATCTGCCCCGGATGGTGCGGCAGGTGCATCGCGCGCTCCGTGAAGAGCACCGTCAGGCCAGCGGGCCGCTCGACGAGCCCGAGCAGCACGGAGGCGCTCTGCCCGGGCTCGCGCAGCAGTGCGAGCAGCTCCTCGGTGACCGGTCCCTCGACGTTCGCGAGCAGCCGTTCCGCCGGATCGACCGGCACGCCGCAGCTCGTCAGCCGCTCCGCGATCCATGCTGGCGTGCGGCTCATCGCGACACGGTCAGCCCTTGATGCCCCCGCGCGTCAGCTCGAGCGGATCGAGGAGCCCCTTCAGCTGCTCGGCCGGCAGCTCGGTGCGCTCGGCCGCGACGTCCCGGATCGGTCGGCCCTCGGCGTACGCCTGCTTCGCGATCGCGGCGCCCTTCTCGTAGCCGATCACGGGATTCAGCGCCGTGACGAGGATCGGATTGCGCTCGAGCGCCTCCTCGAGCCGCGCGCGGTTCACCGTGAAGCCCGCGATCGCGGAGTCCGCGAGCGCGCGCGCCGCGTTTGCGGCGAGCCCGATCGACTCGAGCAGGTTGCGCGCGACCAGCGGCAGCATCACGTTCAGCTGGAAGTTGCCGGACTGCCCCGCGACAGTGATCGCGGCATCGTTGCCGATGATCTGCGCGGCGACCATCGCGACCGCTTCCGGGATGACCGGGTTCACCTTGCCGGGCATGATGCTGCTGCCCGGCTGGAGCGCTGGCAGCGCGATCTCGCTCAAGCCCGCGAGCGGGCCGCTGTTCATCCAGCGCAGGTCGTTCGCAATCTTCATCAGGCCGACGGCCGTCGCCTTCAGCTGCCCGGACAGCTCGACCGCCGTGTCCTGCGACGACAGCGCCTCGAAGTAGTTGTCGGCCGGGCGGAACGCGACCCCGGTACGCGACGCGAGCGCGGCCGCCGCGCGCACGCCGAACTCCGGATGCGCGTTGATGCCGGTGCCGACGGCCGTGCCGCCGAGCGCGAGCCCGGACAGCCGCCCGAGCACGCCGGCGACGCGGTGATAGTCGTTGTTGATCTGCGCGGCCCAGCCGCCGAGCTCCTGATCGAACCGCACCGGCATCGCGTCCATCAGATGGGTGCGGCCGGTCTTGACGACGTCGGCGAGCGACGCGGCCTTCTCCTCGATCCGCTCGGCGAGCGCCTTCAGCGCAGGCAGCAGGCTGCCCGTCAGCTCGAGCGCGGCGCTGACGTGGATCGCCGACGGCACGACGTCGTTGCTGCTCTGGCTCATGTTGACGTGATCGTTCGGATGCACGCGGCGGCCGAGCGAGCGCGTCGCGAGCGCGGCGATCACCTCGTTCGCGTTCATGTTCGAGCTCGTGCCGGAGCCCGTCTGGAACACCTCGACCGGGAAGTGCTCGAGGTGCTTGCCCTCGGCGACCTCGAGCGCCGCGGCCTCGATCGCGCGCGCGATGTCGTCGGGCAGCAGGCCGAGCGCGTTGTTCGTGTTCGCCGCCGCCCACTTGATCAGCCCGAGGGCGCGGATGAACGGCGCCGGCATCGGCCGCCCGCTGATCTGAAAGTTGTTCACCGCGCGCTGCGTCTGCGCACCCCAGAGCGCATCCTCGGGGACTTCGAGCTCCCCCATGCTGTCGCGCTCGATACGATGACCGCCGGCCATGCTTGCTCCCGCTTTCTATGAACCGCAACCGCCGGGGCGGCCGCGGCAAAAGCCGAGCGTCCGCGAGCCGAGCGGTGACGGAGATGAACGATGGAGCGTGTATGATGCGGGCTCCGAAAAGCCTTGTATAGGCCGACCCGACCGTGGATCTGACGACGCTGACGGCGCTCTCGCCGCTCGACGGACGCTATGCGCGCAAGACCGCGCCGCTCCGCCCCTACCTCTCCGAGTTCGCGCTGATCCGCTACCGCGTGCTGATCGAGGTCCGCTGGCTCCAGCACCTCGCTGACGAGCCGGCGATCGCCGAGCTCGAGCCGCTCGAGTCCCCGGTCAAGGACGTGCTGAACCGCGTCGTCGACGCCTTCAGCCTGGACGACGCGACGCGGGTCAAGGCGCTCGAGGCGCAGACGAACCACGACGTGAAGGCGGTCGAGTATTTCCTGCGAGAGAAGCTAGAAGGCATATCAGGAACAGCGCCTAACCTACCGGCTTTCATACACTTTGCGTGCACATCCGAGGACATCAACAACGCGGCTTACGCGCTGATGCTCCGCGATGCGCGCAACCGCGTGCTGCTGCCGGCGATGAAGACGCTGACGTCGGAGCTGCGCAACCAGGCGCACCGGCTCGCAGGCCTGCCGATGCTCGCGCGCACGCACGGGCAGGCCGCCTCCCCGACCACGCTCGGCAAGGAGCTCGCGAACTTCGTGGCGCGCCTGCAGCGCCAGACGGAGCTCTTCGCGGGCGTGCAGATCTACGGCAAGTTCAACGGCGCCGTCGGCAACTTCAACGCGCACGCGATCGCCTACCCGGACGCGGATTGGCGGCGCATCAGCGAGCGGTTCATCGAGTCGCTCGCGCTCGAGTGCACGCGGTACTCGACCCAGATCGAGCCGCACGATTGGATCGCCGAGTACTGCCACGCGCTCGCGCGCTTCAACACGGTGCTGATCGACCTCTGCCGGGACGTCTGGGGCTACATCAGCTTGGGTTACTTCCGTTCGCGCCCGGTCGCGAACGAGGTCGGCTCCTCGACGATGCCGCACAAGGTGAACCCGATCGAGTTCGAGAACGCCGAGGGCAACCTCGGGGTCGCGAACGAGCTGCTCGGCTTCCTCGCCGCGAAGCTGCCGGTATCGAGGTGGCAACGGGACCTGACCGACTCGACGGTGCTGCGCAACCTCGCGGTCGCGCTCGGCCACAGCCTGCTCGCGCTCGACTCCTGTCAGAAGGGGCTCGGCAAGCTCGAGGCGGATCGCGAGCGCGTCGAGGCCGACCTCGCGGACCGCTACGAGGTGCTCGCCGAGGCGCTCCAGACCGTGATGCGCCGTTACGGCATCGCGGATGCCTACGAGCGGCTGAAGGCGCTGACCCGCGGCCGCGAGGTGACCCGGGAGCTGCTCGAGCAGTTCATCGCGGGGCTCGAGATCCCGGAGCCGGAGCGCGACCGCTTGCGCCGCCTCGCGCCGACCGCTTACACCGGCCTAGCGGAAATCCTCGCGCGGGACATTTGACCTCTTTTCTAAGCGGTTGATTCAGCAAAAATCTGAACGCAAACCGTGACGCACGGCACACGCCTCGGCCGGCGCCTTACGTAGACTCACCCTCAGCCTCGCACCGGCTCGGCCCACGGGGGAAGGACCGGACCCGGTGCGCGTTCGGAAACAGAGCCACTACAGCAGAAGAGCCGCCGTGCCGGACGTCAATCCGCAAGCTACGACCGCCGAGCAGAGCAAGAAGAAGGGCGTGCGCCAGATCCTGTCGGGCGTCGACGAGGTGCGGGCCGCCGTCGTCGAGGTCACCGGCCTCGCGAACCGGTCGCTGTCGATCTTGACGCACAATCTCGAGCCCGAGATCTACGATCACGACGACTTCCTCGAGACGCTGAAACGCTTCATCCTGCAGCGGACCTTCGCCCGTGTGCGCGTGCTGATCGTCGATCCGACGCGCGCGATCAAGACGAGCAGCCGGTTCGTCAACATGGGGCGGCGGCTGAACAGCTACATCGAGTTCCGGAACGTGAAGCCCGAGTTCCGCGGCGAGCACCCGGAGGCCTACTGCATCGCCGACGAGCAAGCGCTCGTCTACCGGGCGCGCGCGACGAGCTGGGACGGCATGTCCGACACTCACGCGCCGGCGATCGCCCGCCACTACCTGACCACGTTCGAAGCGATCTGGCAGGCTTGCGAGATCGAGCCGGAGCTGCGTCAGCTGCAGCTGTAGAGCCTCTTCGTCCGGCTCGGTACACTTCGCTCATGCAGCGTATCGACGTGACCGTCGCCGCCGTCATCGAGCGCGAGCAGCGCTTTCTGCTCGTCGAGGAGCGGGTTGGCGGCGGGCTCGTGCTGAACCAGCCGGCCGGCCACGTCGAGCCCGGCGAGTCGCTCCTCGACGCGGTCGTCCGCGAGGCCCGCGAGGAAACCGGCTTCCAGTTCGAGCCGCGGAGCGTCGTCGGGATTTACCTCTGGCACAGCGAGGAGGCCGATACGAGCTTCCTCCGCACCGTGTTTTGCGGGCCGGCCGAGCCGCCCGCCGGGACGCCGGCGCTCGACGACGGCATCGTCGCGGTGCACTGGCTGAAGCGCAGCCAGCTCCTGTCGCGGAGCGGCGATCTCCGCAGCCCGCTCGTGCTGCGCTGCATCGACGACTACCTCGCCGGCGTCCGCTACCCGCTAGACTGCCTGACCCACCTGCCGCCGAGCCGCCTCCCGCAGCACTCCGCCTCCGGCTGACCCCTCCCCGGTAGGAGCGGCTGTCCAGCCGCGACTCTTCGGCCTCTGCGCCGCGAACATGCCGCCGACGCCGAAGGCCCTGGTGTGCATCGCCCCTCCGAGGAGTGGCGCGCGCAGGGATGCGCGCGCCACAGCCTACAGGGGATGTATCCACGGCGGTCCTCGGAGGGGCGATGCACAGGGCCCCTGCGGTGACCTAAACGCCGCCGCAGCTCGCGGCGCGGTGACCAGTCTCACCGGAGAGTCGCGGCTGGACAGCCGCCCCTACCGGGGCTTGCTAACATTTCGCGATGGGTACGAGCGAGCCGATCATCGTTGCGCTGTCCGGCGGCGTCGATTCCGCCGTCGCGGCGCTGCTGCTCCGCGACGCGGGGCACGCCGTCGAGTGCGTCCACATGACGAACTGGCGGGACGACGACGGCTACTGCTCGGCCGCCGAGGACTTCCACGACGCCCGCCGCGTCTGCCGCGCGCTCGGCTTGCCGCTGCACCGCGTCGACTTCTCCCGCGAGTACTACGAGCAGGTCTTCGCGCACTTTCTCGAGGAGCACCGCCGCGGGCGAACGCCGAATCCCGACGTGCTGTGCAATCGCGAGATCAAGTTCGGGGTGCTGCAGGAGTATGCGGCCCGCCTCGGCGGGCGGGCGCTCGCGACCGGCCACTACGCGAGGATCGTCCGCACGAACGGCCGGATCGAGCTCCGTAAGGCGCGCGACCCGAGCAAGGACCAGAGCTATTTCCTCTGTGCGGTGCACGGACGCGACCTCGCGCGCGTGCATTTCCCGCTCGGCGACCTGCTGAAGGCGGACGTGCGCCGGATCGCGCGCGAGGCGCGGCTGCCGGTCGCGGACAAGCGCGACAGCACGGGCATCTGCTTCATCGGCGAGCGGCCGTTCGCGGAGTTCCTGAGCCGCTACCTCGCCCCCGCGCCCGGGGTCATTCGCGCGGCCGACGGCCGGATGCTCGGCACGCACCGCGGCCTGCCCTATTACACGCTCGGCCAGCGGCAGGGCTTGCGGCTCGGCGGCTCCGCGGACGCCGAGCCCCGCCCGTGGTACGTCGCCGCCAAGAATCGGGAGACGAACGAGCTGATCGTCGTCCAGGGGCACGAGCATCCGCTCCTGTTCCGAACCCGCCTGCGCGCATCCGGGCTGCATTGGATCGGCGAGGCGCCGCCCGGCTTCGCGGACGGCGCGCCGCTTCGCTGCCGGGCAAAGATTCGCTACCGCCACGCCGAGCAGCCGTGCACGGCGCGTGCGACCGGCGACGGCGGCATCGAGGTCGCCTTCGACGAGCCGCAGCGCGTGCCGACGCCCGGCCAGTACGTCGTGCTCTACGACGGCGAGCGCTGCCTCGGCGGCGCCGTGATCGACGAGGACGACGGCGCGGCGCTCGTTTCCGGCGCTCGGCAGCCGCACCGCCGGAGCGGCTATAATTGCGATCTTCCGCGGCCTTACGACTCCCCGAGGTTTCCCGCATGACTGACAGTTTCGGCTCTCGCCAGAAGCTCACCGTAGGCGGCACGAGCTACCGCATCCATCGTCTCCAGGCGCTCGGACCTCGGGTCGACGAGCTGCCGTACACGATCAAGATCCTGCTCGAGAACCTGCTGCGGCACGAGGACGGCGCGAACATCACGG
>CAYWGQ010000007.1:39363-50859 GCA_964457725.1 uncultured Gammaproteobacteria bacterium | reverse complement strand
GGACTGACGATCGCCTCGCGCGGATAGTCGCGGTCGCAGTAGCCCCACGCGGCCGTGCGCGGCGGGTCGTCGCCGATCAGGCCATCGGCCCATTGCGCCTCGATCGCCTCGGGGCTGTTGCAGCGGAAGTAGCGCTTGTCGGTCCAGAGCTCACGGTCCGCGTAGAAATCCTCGGACGTGAAGAGATCGACCGGCAGCGGCTCGATGCTTTCCGGCACCGCGCCGTTCCACGCGGAGGCACCGCTGATCTCGACGGTCGTGCCGTCCGGGCGGCGCTGGCGCTGCTTGAACGGGCCGACCATCCAATGGCGCTCGGGGTAGCCCTCGATCTCGGCCGGCGGATACCACTCGAGCTGCTCGACCGGCGTCCGCTCGCGGCCGGGAATCGCGGGCGACAACGGCGCGCCGCGCCCGACGCTCGTAAAGCCGATGTCCGGGATTCTCTGCGCCGCGGCCGGCGCGGCGATCAGGGCGGCGACCAGCGCCAGGGCTTCAAGCGATCGGTTTCTCATAGTGCCTCGCGCTCGTGGCGTAGTTTCAAGAGCACGCATACAGCGTCATCGGTGCCGCACATCTTAGCCCGCGGACGTGCGCGCGGCGCGGCGGGCTGCCGATGCGCGTTCCTGTGCAGCGCGGCCGCGGCGCGGTAATGTTGCGGGCCTCGCGTTTCGAAGACACCGCTGCCGGCGGCAAGCCGATGAGCCCGACCGACGAAGACTTGCGGATGATGCGCCTCGCGCTCGAGCGCGCCCGCGACGCGCAGGAGCGCGGCGAGGTGCCGGTCGGCGCGGTGCTCGTCGGCGCGGACGGCGCCGTGCTCGCGGCCGCGGGCAACGCGCCGATCGCCGAGAACGACCCGACCGCCCACGCGGAGATCCGCGCGCTGCGCGAGGCCGGGCGGCGCGTCGGCAACTACCGCCTGCCGGGCACGACGCTCTATGTGACCCTCGAGCCGTGCGCGATGTGCACCGGCGCGCTCGTGCACGCGCGGGTCGCGCGCATCGTCTATGCGGCCGCGGATCCGAAGACCGGCGCGTGCGGTAGCGTGTTCGACCTCGCGCGCGAGCCGCGGCTGAACCACCGGATCGAGGTGATCGGCGGCGTGCTGGAAGAGGAGAGCGCGGCGCTCCTGAAGGCGTTCTTCGCGTCGCGGCGCTGAACGCGCCCGCGCCGGTAACGGGCTAGCTGCGCTCGCGCGCGGCGATCGGCACGGGCCTGATCGGCGCCGGATCGAACCGGTCGCTCGCCGCCATCCACAGCAGCAGCTCGTAGTAGCGGCGCACGCCGTCGACGTAGGCGACGGCCTGCGAGCCTTGCGCATAGCCGCGGGCGACCCGCTGATGCCAGCGCTCGTCGGCGAGCAGCGGCAGCCGCTCGCGGACCTCTTCCCACCGGTCCGGGTCGCCGCCCTGCATCTGCGTGATGATCCGCGCGTCCTCGAGATGGCCGAAGCCGATGTTGTACGCGGCGACGGCCATCCACGTGCGGTCGGGCTCCGGGATCCGCGCCGGGATCTTGCTGCGCACGATGTCGAAGTAGCGCGCGCCGCCGAGGATGCTGCCGCGCGGCTCGGAGCGGTCGGCGACTTGCACCTGCGCCGCGGTGTGCTCCGTCAGCATCATCATGCCGCGCACGCCGGTCGGCGACACCGCGTCCGGGTTCCAGTGCGATTCCTGATAGGCGATCGCGGCGAGGAGCCGCCAGTCCGTGCCAGTCGCGAGCTCCGCCTCGCGGAAGTGATCGAGATAGCGCGGCAGGCGCGTGTCGAAGTGGCGTACGAACGCGCGCGAGCCGACGTAGTCGAAGCTCCGCACCGGATGGTAGTAGCGCTCGAGGATGCTCTCGAGCTTGCCGCTCGCCTCGAGCTCGGCGAAGTAGGCCGCGACGCGCTCCTTGAGCTCGGGCGCGTCCTTCGGCAGGGCCCACGCGAGCCGGTGCGGCTCGCCGACGCTGAACGCCGCGAGCGCCTCGGGGTAGGAGTGCCGGAGCAGCGCGAACACGTTCGAGTTGACGATCGTGTAGTCGATCTCGCGCGCGACGAGCCGCTCGAGCAGCTTCTCCGCGCTCGCCTGCGGATCCTCGATCCAGGAGAGGAGGGGCTCCTCGGCGCGCAGCTGCTCGAGGAGCTCGGCCTGCGCGCTCTCCGCGACGACCTCGATCCGCGCGCCGACGAGATCGGCGAGCCCGCTCGGGCGTTTCGCGCCGCGGCGGTAGATCACCTGCTGATCGACGTGCTGATACGCCGGACCGAACGCGACGAGCTCGGTATCGCCGCCCGGCACGGCGAGGCCCGCCGCCGCGACGTGCGCCTTGTGCGCGGCGACGTCGGGCACGACGTGCCGCAGCTCGTCCGCGAGATAGATCTCGAGCGATACGCCGAGGTGCTCGGCGAAGCCGCGCGCGAGCTCGTATTCGATGCCGCGCGGCTCCTCGGGGCCGAGGTAGAACGTGGTCGGCGTGTTGCGGGTGACGACGCGCAGCTCGCCCGTCGCGAGGATCTGATCCAGTAGCGCCGGCGGCGACGTACAGGTTACGAGCAGCGAGCTGAATAACAGCGCGGCCAGCCCTCGCAACACCCCTGCTCCTCAAGTCCTTTTTTGTAGTTTTCGGCGGCGTTTCCGTGGCCGGCTCGCCGCCTCGTCGAAGGTCATTATACCGGCCGTTCGACCCGGCCATTATAGCCCGGCTCGGAGCCGCGCCCGGCCGAGGCCCGAAGCGGCCGGAAACCCGCATTATGCAAGCGTTTCCGCGCTTGCTCGGGCGCGTCAGGTCGGGACCGCGCGGCGCTCCGCGGGCGCATTCCAGCGCGCGAGCCACGCGAGGCACTCGCGGCTCGGCATCGGCCGGGCGAAGAGATAGCCCTGGCCGCTGTCGTAGCCCGCGTTCGCGAGGTATTGCTGCTGCCACTCCGTCTCGACGCCCTCCGCGACGACGGAGAGCCCGAGCGCGTGCGCCATGTCGACGGTCGATTGCACGATCACGCGGTTGTCCTCGCGCACCTCGAGGTCCGTCACGAACGACTTGTCGAGCTTCAGCGTGTTGGCGCGAAGATCCCGGAGATAGCCGAGCGAGGAGAAGCCGGTGCCGTAGTCGTCGATCGCGATCTGCACGCCGAGCGCGTGCAGCTCGAGCACGACGCGTTTCGCGCGCTCCGGGTCGACGAGCATCGCGCTTTCGGTGATCTCGAGCTCGAGGCTCGACGGATCGAACCGGCGGCTCGCGAGCAGCCGCGCGAGGCGCAGCGGAAAGCCCGCGTCCTGCAGCACGCGTGCGGACAGGTTGACCGCGACGCGCAGCCGCTCGCCCTGCGCGTGCCACCCCGACGCGTCAGCGAGCGCGCGCTCGATGCTCCACTCCGTCAACGGCTGGATCAGATCCGTCGATTCCGCGAGCGTCACGAACTCCGCCGGGCTGACGCGCCCGAGCATCGGATGCTCCCAGCGGAGCAGCGCTTCGACGCCGTCGCACTGTCCCGTCCGGAGGTTCACCTGCGGCTGGTACTGCAGCTCGATCTCCTCGCGCGCGAGCGCCGAGCGGAGCTCGCTGATCATCGAGAGCTGCCGCACGGTGTGACGGTCGAGGTCGCTCGCATAGTACTCGTACGAGCTGCCGCGCCGTTTCGCGGCGTACATCGCGACGTCCGCGCGGCGCAGGAGCTCAGGCGCTTCGCGCGCATGGTCCGGCCAGAGCGCGATCCCGATCGAGAGGCCGACCTCGATCGCGACCCCCTGCACGTGGATCGGCGCCTGGAGGCATTCGGCAAGCTGCTGCGACAGCGCGTCGATCGCCTGCGTGCTCGACACCTCCGGCAGCACGACGGTGAACTCGTCGCCGCCGATGCGGCTCACGAACGCGCGCTCGGTCAGCGTCGCGGCGAAGCGCTTGCCGACCTCGCGCAGCACCGCATCGCCGACGTCGTGCCCGAGCGTGTCGTTCACCTCCTTGAAGCGGCAGAGGTCGAGCATCAGCAGCGCGAGCCGCTTGTTCGCGTGCGCTCTCGCGAGCGCGGTCTCGAGATAGCGGCCGAGCGCGAGCCGATTCGGCAGGCCGGTCAGCGCGTCGTGCGTCGCCTGATGCTCGAGCGCGCGCCGCTGCGCCTCGCGCTCGGTGATGTCGCGGACGATCGCGGTGAACAGGGGGCCGTCCGCGTTGCCCGCGCGGCTCACGCCGACCTCGACCGGGAAGCGTCGGCCGGTCGCGTCGACCGCGCCGTGCTCGGCCACGGTGCCCGCGCGGGCGAGCAGGTCGGCGCCGGCGAGCTCCGGGATCAGCGCGCCGAGGCTCGTGCCCTGGACCTGCGCGAGCTCGCAGGCGAAGAGCCGTGCGCTCGCGGGGTTCGCCGCGCGGATCCTGCCGTCGGCATCGACGCACAGGATGCAGTCGCTCGACGACTCGAAGATGCTCCTGAGCAGCGCGCCGCGCCGCTCGAGGCCGATCGAGTACGCGAGCGCGCGCCACGTGGCCGAGTCGAGCGAGCGGAGCGTGGCCGCAGCGAAGACGAAGAGCGCGCCGAGGCCGAACGGCACGACCGGCAGCACGATCCGCGCCGCGGCGTAGAGGAAGACGCCGGCGAGCCACACGAGCGGCAGCGCCGCGGCGAGCACGAGCGCGTTCCGCCGCCAGCTCCGGCCGCGGCAGAGCGCGACACACGCCGCGGTCAAGAGCGCGAGCAGCAGCGCGTACGCCGGCGCGGGCAGCGTGCGCAGCACGCCCGCGCGCGCGGACTCGGCCGCGAGCGCTTGGACTACGACGCCGGGCAACGCGCGGTAGACCGGCACGGTCACGACGTCGCGCAGCTCGACCGCCGTCGCGCCGACGTAGACGTCCTTGCCGGCGAGCGCGCCGAAGTCGACCTCCGCGTTCAGCAGGTCGCTGAACGACACGTAGCCGAACGACGAGGGCAGGATCGAGAAGTCGATCGGCACTTCGCCGCCGAGGTTCTCGAGCGCGGCATCGCGCGCGAACACGCTCGGCACGTCTCGTCCGCCGATCGGCCACGCGGCCGGCATCGAGCGCAGGAAGCCGTCCGCGTCGGGCTCGAGCACGACGGACGCGAGCGCGGCGTGCTCCGCGAAGCGCGGCAGCGGCTCGGTCGCGGCGAGCTCGCCGCCGGCGGCCGTCAGAGGCTGCGCGTGGGCCGCGAGCAGCACCGGCGCGCCGGGCCACTCGGCGAGCGCGCGCTCGAAGAGCTCGTCGTCCTGCGCGCTCGCGTGCGAGCTGAAGTCGATGTCGAGAAAGAGCGTGCGAGGCGGCTGCCTCGAGAGGTGCTGCAGCAGCCGGGCGTAGTGCCGGCGCGGCCACGGCCACTCGTCGAGCTCGCGCAAGCTGTGCGAGTCGATCGCAACGATGACGATGTCGGAGGCGACCTCGCGCGCGAGCAGCTTCGCACGCGCTTCGTCCGAGATCGCCTCGAGCCGGGCGAGGAGCCCGGCCGCGTGCAGCGCGTAGACGGCCGCGACGATCAGCGCGCCGGCCGCCCAGCCGAAGACGTCCCTGCGGATCGCGCTCTGCACTCCGCCCCGCGGGCGCTGCGCGCTCAGAGGAGCCCGCCCAGGAGGCCGCCGCCGCCGAGGAGGCCGCCGCCGAGATCGACGTCGAGGTCGAGGCCGTCCTCGCCGAGGCCGACGTCGACGCCGATGCCGCCGACGTCGAGGCCGACGCCGCCGGCGAGCCCGTCGTCGAGGCTGACGTCGAGCCCGACGTCCGCGTCGACATCGCCGAGGCCGGCGCTCAGATCGAGCGTGCCGTCGCCGAGATCGACGTCGCCGCCGAGGTCGAGGCCGGCGTCGAGACCGCCGATACCGGTGTCGATGCCGAGATCGAGCCCGGCGGTGCCGTCGCCGAGGTCGAGCCCGGCGTCGAGTTCCGTATCGACGGCGGCGAGCCCGAGATCGAGCCCGGTGTCGAGGCCTGTGTCGAGCGTGCCGGCGCCCAAGTCGAGCGCGGCGTCGAGCCCTGCGTCGACGGCCGCGAGCCCGAGATCGAGGCCGGTGTCGAGGCCTGTGTCGAGCGTGCCCGCGCCGAGATCGAGCCCGGCGTCGACTGCGAGACCGGCGCTCGCGTCGCCGAGCGCGGCGTCCGCGCCGAGCGCGACGTCGAGCCCGCGCTCGCCGACGTCGAGGTCGAGCGCGAGCGGCGCCTGCGCGATCGCGCCGAGCGAGACGCCGAGGTCTCTGCCGACGTCGATCGCCGCCACCGCGTCGCGAGCGAGCCCTTCGCCGGCGACCGCGAGGTCCGCGATCACGTCCGCCTCGATCCTCGCGTCCGCGCCGAGCGAGTCGGCCGCGGGAACGCGTGCCGGGAGCCCCGCGTCGTCTGCGGCGGCGTCGCGCGCGTCGACCCGTGCCTGCGGAGCGGCGGGTTGCTCCTCCGCCATCTGCAGGATGCGGATCGAGGCATCGTCGCGGGAGCGCATCGCGATCTCGCCCGCGCGAAGCTCCGTGACCTGCTCGCCGTCCGGCGTGCGGATCTCGAGCAAGCCTTCGAAGAGAGAGATCGTCGTGCGGTCGTCCTGCACGGCGACGCTGAACTGCGTGCCCTTGACGACGGCGACGAGCAGCGGGCTTTCGACGCGCAGCTTGTCGAGGCCTCGCGGCGCGACGTCGTAGAACACGTTGCCGCGATGCTGAACGAGCCGCGCGATCAGCTGACCGGTCGCGGCGGTCTCGGGGATCTCGATGTCGCTGTCCGGGCCGATTGCGATCGACGTCGCGCCTTGAGCGATGCCGAGGTGACCGTCGTCGCCCGTCGCGATTCGCGACGGCAGCTCGACGGTGTCGTCGGGGGCGACGCCGCGCGGCGCGCCGCGCATCGTGACCTGCACGTCGCCCGCCACGTCGACGACGTGGATGCGCAGCGGATCGACGCCGCGCTTACGCGGCACTTCGGCCGCGGAGGCGAATGCGAAGAGCAGAGCGGTGATCGTGAGCGTGCAACGGGAGAGCGCGCTTGCCGTCTTCATATAGTTGTTCTCGCTGTCCGTGCGCGGCGGCGCGGCGCGTCGCCGGTTTCCGACATGCTAGGCAAGCACGTCCTGCGGCGGTGTGATCCATGTCACGGCAGTGCTTGCCTCCATTGTCCATAATCCGCCGTCCTACCGTCCGCGACGGCGCAGGATGCCAGCAGGCCGCACCGATGAAGCTCGTCGATGCGAACGATCGCAGCGGCCCTTCGGAGCTCTCGCGCTTGTCATAATCGTCGTCGCGTGCGCGCTCGTGCCTCGCGACGCGTTTCCCGATGAGACAGTCACTCTGACGTCGGCGGTCATCCGCGGCTCGTCCGTGTACACGCCGGCGGAGCTCTTCCCGGCTTACAGCAGCGAGCTCGGCAAGCCGCTCACTTCCGCGAGCGTGCGCGCGATCGCGGCGAATGTCGCGAAGCTGTACCGCGTGCGCGGCTATGCGGAGCCGCGCGTGACGGTCGACACCGCGCTCGCCGCGCACGGCGTCGTGCGGATCGACATCGCGGAGGCGCGGCTCGCCGAGGTCAGCATCAGCGGTCACGCGGGGCCGTATCGCGCGAGGCTCGAGCGGCTCGAGGCCGAGCTCGAGCAGGCCGCCGCGGTGCTCAGTGAAACCGATCTGCGGATCGCGCTCGACCGTCTGCGCACGTTGCCTGGTCTCACCGTGGCCGCGAGCGCCGCGCGCGATACGGCAGAGCCGAACCTGTACACGCTCGCGCTCGACGCGGACTTCTCGCCGATCGCCGGCGCCGTTCGCGTGACCAATCGAGGCACGGACGAGATCGGCCCGCTGTTCGTGCTCGGCCAGGTGGTCGCGAACGGCCTCTTCGGCTCGAGCAGCTCGGCGGGCGTGTCGTTCGCGGCGGCCGACGACGAGGACGAGTACCGCGCGGCCGGCATCCTCGGCAGCGGTGCGATCGGCTCGCGGACGAAGGTGATCGGCAACGGGTTCAGCTCGCGTGCGGATCCGCGCGAGCGCAGCGGCGATCGCGACGACGTCTATCGACGCGACCGGCTCACGCTGCGCGCGGAGCGCCGCCTCGGGAACGCGGGCGCGCTCGAGCTCGCGTTGACCGGCGCGCTCGAGTGGGACGACCTCACTGCGAAGAGCTCCGGCGTGCTCGTTCGCGACGAGCGGCTGCGCACGCTCGGAGCGGGCGCGCGGCTCGGCTGGCGCGCGGGCGATACGCGCTCGTCGCTCGTGCTCGACGCGGTGAAGGGCCTCGACGGGCTTGGCAGCCGGCTGACCGCGCTCGACTTGGCGCACGACCCGCGCACGACCGATTTTCTGCTGCTGAAGCTCGCCTACACGCGCGCGATGCGCCTCGACGAGCGCTGGAGCGTGCGGCTCGATGCGTTCGCGCAGCAGAGCTCCGACGTGCTGCCGTTCGTCCAGCGCTTCAAGATCGGCGGCGACCGCCTCGGCCGCGGCTTCGAGGTCGCGCGGATCGCCGGCGACAGCGGCATCGGCGCGAAAGCGGAGCTGCGCCGCCGCTTGCCGGCTGCGCCGCCGTTCCTGCCGGCCGCGGCAGTCTATGGGTTCTACGATCTTGCCGCTGCCTGGAGGAATGACGTGCCCGGCCGCGACTCCGCGGCGACCGCCGGCCTCGGGCTCGCGAGTGACGGCCGGCGTGTGTCGACGCGGCTCGAGCTTGCCGCACCCCTCACGCGTCCCGACGTCGACGGGCGCAAAAAAGCATCGCTGTTCCTCGAGCTCACGACGCGCTTCTGACGAGCGAAGCGCGCGGCGCCGTACCGAACCGATCGGTTTTGTCCGGTCAAGTTTGCGCGATTATCATCCGCGCACCCGATCGACCTGAGCAAACCAGAGGACGGCACTTGAGCGAAAACATCTGGACGGCGCCTCAGCAGCAGTCGCCGCGTCGCACATCCAACGGACGGCCGCAGTTCGATTCCAACGGCGCGCGCAAGGCCGCGATCGCGCTGCTCACGGCAATTTACAAGACGGGCCGTCACGGCACAATTGCCGAAGTGCTGATCGCGCTCGAGGTGGTCGACTCCATTCTCGACGGGCGACCGCACACGATGAAGTCGTTGTCGAGCAAGCTCGGCATTCCTTACACGTCCGTTTCGCGAATCGTCTATTCGCTGACGTCGGAAGCGGCGCCGGGCGGCATTCTGCGCCTCGTGCCGGACAGCAAGGATCGCAGACGCAAGAACATCGAGATCGACATGGATGCGTTCAAGAACGCGTCGCCGCAGCTGCGCGCGCTCGAGAAGGCCATGATCGATTACTACGGCGACTCGGTCTACAAGCTGCGGCGGCAAAAGCCCGTCTAACGCCGGTCTCGCCGCGCCCGAGCGCGGCTTGCGAGGCGCCGGCACGGCGTCTATTGTTCGTGCCGCATGAGGCGCCCGAGCGTAAAGTGGTTGTGGTTCGTCCCCGTCGTGCTATTCGCGATCGCGTGGACGGACCACGATAACGCGCGCGCGACCGCGGACTGGCGGCGCGCGAACCGGGACCCCGTCGGGCTCGCGCCGGATCCGGCAGTCGTGCGCGATGCGGTCGTGCAGGTGTACGCCGCGCGGGCGGTGCGCTGGCGCGGCTATTTCGGCGTGCACACGTGGATCGCGGTCAAGCGTAGCGGCGCGGACGGCTACACGGTCTACGAGGTGAACGGGTGGCGGCTGCGCCGGACCGGCACCTCGATCGCGGTCAGCGAGCGGCCGGCCGATTCGCGCTGGTTCGGCAGCATGCCGCGGCTCGTCGCCGAGCGCAGGGGCCCCGATGTCGACGCGTTGATCGACCGCATCGAGGCTGCCGTCCAACGCTATCCGTACGCGGACACCTATCGCGTGTGGCCGGGCCCGAACTCGAACACGTTCACGGCGTTCGTGCTCCGCGAGGTGCCGGAGCTCCGGGCCGATCTGCCGCCGACCGCGATCGGCAAGGACTATCTCGGCGGCGACCTGTTCGCGCGGACGCCGAGCGGCACCGGCGCGCAGATCAATCTGTTCGGCGTGCTCGGCGTGCTCGTCGGCGTCGAGGAAGGGCTCGAGATCAACGTGCTCGGCCTGACCTTCGGCCTCGATCCGCTCGACGTCTCGCTGAAGCTGCCGCTCGCCGGCCGGCTCGGTTGGCCGCAAAGCGGCCCCGAGCTCGCGATGCTCGAGCCCGCGCCGCCCCGCTGATCCCGGACGCGTTGGACACGCCGCGCGGCGGCACGAATAATGACCGCAGGGTCTTCGAGCCGAGCGAGTCGAGTGCCGCGCAACACGAGTCCCGCGCTTTCTCGCCTACCGCGCGCATGCATTTGCGCCGCGCTCGCGGCCGCGGCGATGCTCGCCGGCGCGGACGGGGCGCTCGCCGACAAGCGGCAGTTCACCTTCAGCTGGCAGTTCGAGCCCGGAACGGAGCTCGCGCCGCGCGGCGGCACGAGCCGCGGCCCGGCGGTCGAGCTCGCGCAGCCGCCGAGCGACGCATGGCGCGCGCTCCAGGAGCCGGGGCTCGCCCCGCGGGAGCGTGACCGGCGCGCGATCCTCGCGATGGCCGGAGGGTTCCGGACGACCTTCGACTTCATCGAGACGGTCGGCTTCACGCCGGAGTTCGAGCCCGACCGGCCGTATCAGTCGTGGGCGACCGAGTACGTCTACGTGCTCGAGGACCGCGAGGATTTCGTGAGCCTGCAGCATCTGATCGTGATGCTGTACGTCGATCGTGACGGCAACGTGCAAGGCCCGTTCGTGCAGAAGCATTGGCGGCAGGATTGGACGTACGAGGACACCGATCTGCACGTTTATGCCGGCCACGGCCGCTGGGAGCGGCGCACCGTGCCGGCGGAGGAGGCCGCGGGCCGTTGGTCGCAAGCGGTGTTCCAAGTCGACGACTCGCCTCGCTACGAGGCGCTCGGCGAGTGGCGGCACGACGGCAACTACTCCGCGTGGACGAGCGAGACGACGTGGCGGCCGCTGCCGCGGCGCGAGTCGAGCGTGCGCGACGACTACGACGTGCTCGCGGGAATCAATCGGCACACGATCACGCCGTTCGGCTGGGTGCAGGAAGAGGACAATCTGAAGCTCAAGCTCGGCCCGGACGGGAAGCCGGCGGACGGCACGCCGTATCTTTCGCGCGAGCTCGGTGTGAACCGCTACGACCACATCGTGAATTTCGACTTCTCCGCCGGCGAGCGCTACGCGGAGCGCACCGCGGCGTTCTGGGCGGACGTGCGCGCGGTGTGGGCGGAGATCTACGCGACGCGCGATTCGTTCGAGCTCGTCGAGGAGATCGACGGGCAGCCGCTGTTCGCGCCGCTCTTCGAGTACGCGGAGCGGCTCGCCGCGGGCGAGGCATACGACGCGCGCGACGGCGCCGCGTTCGCGCGCGAAACGATCCTCGCCTACCTCCGCTGACCCTCGCGATCCTCCGCCGCGCGGTTCACGGGTGTAGGAGCGGCTGTCCAGCCGCGACTACCGCTACGCCGAACGACATCGCTGTCGCGGCTAGACAGCCGCTCCTACAGGAAGAGGGCGGCGGTTTTCGCGCGCGACGGCGCCGCGTTCGCGCGCGAAACGAT
>CAYWGQ010000007.1:0-39263 GCA_964457725.1 uncultured Gammaproteobacteria bacterium | reverse complement strand
ACTACCGCTACGCCGAACGACATCGCTGTCGCGGCTAGACAGCCGCTCCTACAGGGAAGAGGGCGGCGGGAAGAGGGCGGCGGTTTTCGCGCGCGACGGCGCCGCGTTCGCGCGCGAAACGATCCTCGCCTACCTCCGCTGACCCTCGCGATCCTCCGCCGCGCGGTTCACGGGTGTAGGAGCGGCTGTCCAGCCGCGACTACCGCTACGCCGAACGACATCGCTGTCGCGGCTAGACAGCCGCTCCTACAGGGAAGAGGGCGGCGGGAAGAGGGCGGCGGTTTTCGAGCGCGCCGAGCAGCCGAGTCGTTTCCGCGGCCGGCCTTCAAATCGGGGCGGGGTTCGCGCAACATGCTTGCGGCCGCTCGGCCGAGCGGCTCGGGGAGGGAGCAGTCATGCGTGCGATCGCCGTCTCGTTTGCCGCTATCGTCTCGCTCGCGCTCGTCGCGGAGCGAGCGCCCGCGCAGAGCGCGGCTTGCGATCGTGCCTGTCTCGAAGCGCTCGTCGAGCGCTACCTCGACGCGCTCGCGGCGAACGATCCCGACACGCTGCCGCTCGCCCACGACGTGCGCTTCACCGAGAACGGCCAGCGCCTCGAGATCGGCGACGGCCTCTGGCGCAGCGTGAAGGAGAAGGGCCGCTACCGGCTGGTCGTCGCCGACGTCGAGGCCGGCCAGGTCGCGTTCATCGGCACGCTCGTCGAGGACGATCGCGACCCCGCGGGCGGCGTGCCGGCGCTCGCGGCGGGCAGGCTGAAGGTGGCGAACGGCCGGATCACCGAGATCGAGCAGATGACCGTCCGCAACCCGGAGGCCGCCGCGAGGGTCGAGGCGCTCGGCGCACCGCGGCCGCAGTTCTCGCGCACGGTGCCGCCGAGCGAGCGGTTGTCCCGCGCGGAGCTGATCGCGACGGCCGACAAGTACTTCACCGGCATGCAGCAGAACGACGGCAAGGGCGACTATCCGTTCGCGGACACCTGCGAGCGCATCGAGAACGGCAATCTGACGACGAACCGGCCGACGCCGCCCGGCGAGACGCGGCCGGACCCGTCGACCGCGTCGACCTACTCGGCCCAATGGAGCTGCCTCGAGCAGTTCGAGTCGGGCTTGCTGCACTTCGTCACGCGGATCCGCGACCGGCGCTACGTCGCGGTCGACCCCGAGCGCGGCGTCGTCTTCGCGTTCGCGTTCTTCGATCACTCCGCGGGCGACACGCGCCGGTTCACCGCGCCGAACGGGCGCACCGTCGTCGCCGGACCCGCGCAGCCGTGGACCTGGTACATCGCCGAGGTGTTCTCGATCGATCGCGGCCGGCTCGACCAGATCGAGGCCGTGCTCGACCGCGTGCCGTACGGCATGCTGTCCGGATGGAGCAGCTGGGAAGACGGCATGTCGGATCGGGCGCGCGACGTGACGCGTTGACGGGCCGCGCGGAGCACGCGGCGTCGATGACGGGAGTGGGGTCCTCGCGCGGCGCGGCCGCGCGCGCGCCGCGCTCGGGTGCGCCGCGACGCGTTGCCGCGGCGCTCGCCGTGCTGCTCGCCGCCGGCTGCGGCAGCGATCCTGCATCGACGCCCGGCGCGGAGCACGCGGAGGCTCGCTACGTCGGCGGCGAAACGTGCGCGGCGTGTCATGCCGCCGAGGCCGCTGCTTGGCGCGGCTCGCATCACGATCTCGCGATGCAGGTCGCGACCGACGCGACGGTGCTCGGCGACTTCGCGAACGCGACGGCCGAGCACGGCGGCGCGACCTGGACGTTCTACCGCGACGGCGATGCGTTCCGGGTCCGGGCGCCGCTGCCGAGCGGCGACGCCGAGGAGCTGACCGTCACGCACACTTTCGGCGTCGAGCCGCTCCAGCAATATCTCGTGCCGCGGGACGGCGGACGCCTGCAGGCGCTCGGCTTCGCATGGGATTCGCGCCCGGAGTCGGCGGGCGGGCAACGGTGGTTGCACCTGTACCCGGACGAGGCGTTCGGCCCGGACGACCCGCTGCACTGGAGCGCGCGCGCGCAGAACTGGAACGCGGGCTGCGCGTACTGCCACTCGACGGCCCTCGAGACGGGCTACGACGCGGCGCGCGACGAGTTCGCGACGACCTGGTCGAGCATCGACGTCGATTGCGAGGCCTGCCACGGGCCGGGATCGCTGCACGTTGCCGATCCCGCCGCCGCGCCGCTCGCGCTCGGCCGCGCGCCTCGTCGCTGGCTGCGGGGCGAGCGTGCGACCGCGGCGCTCGAGGACGCCGATCCGGCGCGCCGCGACGTCGAGATCGCCGTGTGCGCGTCGTGCCATTCGCGGCGCGGCGAGATCACCGGCGCGTTCCGGCCGGGCGACCCGCTGCTCGATCATTTCCGCCCCGAGCTCTTGACGCCCGACCTCTACCACGCGGACGGCCAGATACTGGACGAGGTCTTCGAGCACGGCTCGTTCGTGCAGAGCCGGATGTACGCGGCCGGCGTCGCGTGCAGCGACTGCCACGAGCCGCACTCGGCGACGCTGCGCCGCGACGGCAACGCGCTCTGCACCGGCTGCCATTCGCCGGCGCAGTTCGATGCGCCGAGTCATCACCGTCACGCGCCGGGAACGCCCGGTGCGGCCTGCGTCGACTGCCACATGCCGGCGCAAACCTACATGCGCATCGACTCCCGCCGCGATCACAGCTTCAGGATCCCGCGGCCGGCGCTCGCCGCGGCGGTCGGCAGCACGGACCCGTGCGCGTCGTGTCACGACGGCGGCGCCGACTGGGCCGCGCAAAGGATCGCCGAGTGGTTCCCGCAGGGTCGCCAGGCCGAGCCGCACTACGGCACCGCGCTCCACGCGGGCCGCACCTGGGCCGCCGAGCGCGACTCGCTGCTCGCCGCGCTCGCCCGCGACGGCGGCGCGCCGGCGATCGCGCGAGCGACGGCCGTGCGCCTGATCGCCGCTTCGGCCGACACGGTCGCGGTCGATGCGGCCGCCGCGCTGCTGCGCGATCCGGAGCCGTTGGTCGTGCTCGAGGCGCTCGCCGCGCTCGACGCCGCGACGCACCGCGAGCGCGTCGATCTCGCGCAGCGCTTCCTCGATCACGAGCTGCGTGCGCTCCGGCTCGAAGCGGCCCGCGTGCTCGCGCCGGCCCGCGAGCTGCTCGGCAGCGCCCGGCGGGCGGATCTCGACGCGGCCCTCGCCGAGTACTTCGCGGCCGAGGAGCGGCAGAAGCACGGCGCGGCGGGTTGGTACAACACCGCGCTCGTTCACGCGGCGCTCGGCGATCCCGCCGCCGCGATCGCGGAGCTCGAGCGTGCGCTCGAGCGCGATCCGCTGTTCGCGCCCGCGTACGTGAACCTCGCGGAGCTCGAGCGCCTGCGGGGTCGGCCGGAGCAGGGGGAGCGCGTGCTGCGCGACGGGCTCGAGCGGTTGCCGGAGGACGCGAGCCTGCATTACGCGCTCGGTCTCGCCCTCGTGCGCGGCGGTCGGCTCGCGGAAGCGACCGCGGAGCTCGCCGCGGCGGCCGCGCATGCGCCGTCCGAGCCGCTCTACGCGTACGCGCACGCGCTCGCCGTCGCCGAGGAGGACTCGGCCGAGGCGGCGCCGCTGCTCGAGGCGGTCGCGGCGCGCTTCCCGGGCTATCGTCCCGCGCTCTTCGCGCTCGCCGCGCGCCATCGCGATGCCGGCCGCATCGCGGAAGCCCGGCGGCTCGCGGAGCGGATCGTCGCGATGGCGCCCGCGGATCGGAACGCGCGGGCGCTGCTCGCCGAGCTCGACGCGCGATGAGCCGCGACCGCGAGTCCCGCGGTCCCGCGATTCCGGCGGGGCCTCTGGCGGCCTTCGCCGCGCTTGCGCTGATCTGGGGCTACAACTGGGTCGTGATGAAGATCGCCCTCGAGTACTCGGGGCCGATCGACTTCGCGCTGCTGCGCGTCGCGCTCGGCGTCGCGCTGATGTTCGTGCTGATGGCCGCGATGCGGGTGCCGCTCAGGCCCCGCTACGTCGGCCGCACGGTGCTGCTCGGCCTCTTTCAGACCACGGGCTTCGTCGGGCTGATCTCCTGGTCGCTCGTCGTCGGCCAGGCGGGCAAGAGCGCGGTGCTCGCATACACGATGCCGTTCTGGGTCATCCTCCTGGGCTGGCCGTTCCTCGGCGAGCGTCTGCACGGGCGCCAGTGGCCCGCGGTCGCGCTCGCGTTCGTCGGGCTCGTGCTCGTGCTCGACCCCGGCTCGGGCGGCGCCGGCGCGATGTCGAGCGCGCTCGCGCTCGCGGCCGGGGCGTCGTGGGGCATCAGCGTGATCGTGTTCAAGAAGATTCCGATCCGCACGCCGGCCGAGCTCCTGTCGACGACCACGTGGCAGATGGCGTTCGGCTTGCTGCCGTTCCTGCCCGCCGCGTGGCTCGTCGACGAGCGGCCGATCGCGTGGACGCCGTACTTCATCGGCGCGCTCGCGTACAACGCGGTCGGCGGGATGGCGGTCGCGACGCTGCTCTGGCTCTACATCCTGCAGCGGCTGCCGGCGACGATCAGCGGGCTCAGCTCGCTCGTCGTGCCGATCGTCGGGGTCGCTTCGGCGTGGATTCAGCTCGGCGAGCGGCCGAGCACGGCCGAGGGAGCCGGCATCGTGCTGATCCTCGCGGCGCTCGCGCTGTTGACGGCGCCCGGACGGCTCTCGGCGCCGCAGTGACGCCCCTCCGCTGTCCGTAGGAGCGGCCGTCCAGCCGCGATTTTTGCGTCGCGGCGGTCGCGGCTGGACAGCCGCTCTTACCCGGGGCTCCGCTAGAATGCTTGCGGGCTCGGAGATCACCATGGCTCCACTGTCACCCCGGACGTTCGCTGCGGCGGCCCTCGCGCTCGCCGCGCTACCCGCCTCCGGCGCCGACGTCCTGCGCTGCGGAAATTCCCTGATCCGCACCGGTATGACCGCCGCGGAGGTCACCGCTCGATGCGGCGAGCCGAGCGCGAAGGAGATCGTCGAGGTGCCGGTGCACGCGCGCCGGCCGACCGGCGCCGTCGAGCGCATCGGCACGACCCATATCGAGCGGTGGACGTACTCGCGGGGCGGCGGCCAGTTCCCGGCGCTGCTGACGTTCGATCAGGGCGAGCTAGAAAGCATCGAGCTCCTGACCGGCCGCTGACGCGCACGCGGGTTGCGCCGCGAGCCAGTCGAGCGCCGCGCGGACGACCGGTTGCGCCGGCAGCGGCCGCTCGCTCTCGATACCGCGCTCCGCCGCGACGATCACGTCCGGCACGAGCGGGCCGTTCCAGATCGTTCCGGTGCGATCGCTCGTCGCCGCGACCGCGAGCACGAGCTCCGCGCCGTCGGAGAGCTCGAAATTCCGCGTGCCGGTGCTGACCCCCTGCGTCGCGGTGCCGAAGCTGCGCACGTTCGGCTTGCCGCGGAAGCCCGCGGCGAGCACCTCGGCGGAGCTCGCCGTTCCCCGGCCGATCAGCACGGCGATCGGCGGCTCGGGCGCGCGCAGCCGGAGCGGCTCGCCGCTGACGCGCAGCTGCGTCCACTCGCCGTACCGGGCCTGCCCGCTGACGTAAGAGAGCTCGGTGCGGCGGCCGTCGGGGAAGTGCGAGGCGCCGAGCACGCCCTCGCCGAGCAACGGGCCGACGCCGATCAGCATCGGCCAGAGGTTGCCGCCGCGGTTGTCGCGCAGGTCGACGACGAAGCCGCAGCTGCCGGCCGCTTCGAGCTCGGCGATCGCCGCCTGCACGCGGTCGCCGAACGCGACCTGGTGCTCCGGCCGCCCGCCGGCGAAGCCGGGCAGCCAGAGGTAGCCGACGCGGCCCGGTAGCAGCTCGGTGCGCGGCTCGAGCGGGCGCCGCCCCGTGCGTGCGTTCGAGACCGGCGCGGCGGCGAGCGCGCGGGCCTGCGCGGCCGTCGACAGATAGCTGTGGTCGTCGCCGAGCAGCCGCAGCGCATAGCTGACGGCGAGATGCGCGTCGGCGGCCGTTTGCGCGCCGCGAAGCTGCTCGTTCGCAAGGGCCGAGAGCCGGGGCCAGTCGACCGACGCGCGTACGAGCGCGTGCTCGCGCATGATCGCGAGCGCACGCTCGAGATAGCGGCGCGCCGCCGGGGACGGCTCCGGCAGCTCGCGCGTGTCGCGGTCCTCGAGCACGACGTCGTCGATCCAGACGGTGCCGGCGCCGTCGAGCAGCGCGCCGAACGTGATCGCGGCGGTCTCCGGGAAGAGCGGCGCCTCGGCCGTGTACGCGGTCCAGCCCGTGGTCCCGGACGGGCCGCGCACCCGGTCGAAGTAGAGGAGGCCGCTCGGGCCGTCCACCCGGAGGAGCAGCGCGACGGCGCCGGCCGCGGCGCCCTCCGTCCGCACGAGCGCGCGAAGCCGTACTCGGTTGCCGCGGAAGCCTTCTGCCGGCACCCGGCGGAGCGCGCGTGCCCCGGCGTCCGTGCCGTCGAGCCTCAAGCTCCGCTCGCCGCTCGCGCGGACGGCGGAGTCGAGCGCCGCGTTCGAGGCGCGCCAGCCGTCGCCCGCGTCGGCCTCGGCGTCCGCGACCGAGATCGTTGCATTCTCGAAGCGATCTTCGACGGGTGCCCCCGGCGCTGCGCCGGGCGTGCCGAGCAGGGCTGCCGCGGCCGCGCCGGCGGCCGCGAGCGGCAGGCGCAGACCGAAAAGATCCCGATGGCGGTAGCTTGGCATTTCTTCACAGACGCCGCTCTGCTCGATCCCTATACTGCCACTCGTTTGTTGATTTCTCCCCTAAAGAATCTACAAACCCCGTAAGCCCGGCATCCCCGTGCCGGGCTTTTTTTTGCTCGTCGATCTATCGGCGGCGCGGGGGGAGGGGCTCGGGGCCGGCCGCCGCTTCGAGCGACGAGCGCGCCGCCGCTCAGTCCTGCGGCCCGGTGCGCAGCCGCGTGACGCCGCGCTCGTCGGCGTACTCGCGGTTGTTCTCGCAGACGTACTCCAAGATCTCGTAATCCGGCATTCGCCGGTACCCGAACGTCACCGTCCACGGTTCTTCCAGGACGGCCGGGTCGTCGATCGTGATCTCGTCCCAGAGGACGTCGGGCGCGACGAGCCGCAACCGCTCGGTGATGCGCATCTCGGGCGAGTGCGGCACGTCCCGGAAGCGCACGTCCTCGCGCACGCCGATCGTCTCGACGACGAGCGTGTCGTCCCGCCATTCCCCGACGGACCGGCCGTAGAAGCCGGGCTCGATCTCGGCGAGCGGCAGCTGCGGCTTGTCCAGATAGATGCGGCGGATCTGGTTGTAGGCCTCCTGCACGATCGTGACCTGGCCCGGGCTCTGCAGGATCTCGAACGGAAACGGCCCGCTCATCATCCCCGGCATCCCATCGGGTATGCAGAAGGTGTAGTTCGTCGCAAGCGGCTCGCCCCGGGCGTCGGCCGCCCGCGCCGCCTCGCGGCGCGCCTCCCACTCCGCCCGAAACTCGGGCTTCAACGGCGGCGGCGGCTCGCGCGGCGGCATGTGCGGGCTGTCGCCCCCGCCGCCGAGCCCGCCGAGACGCTCCCATGCGCCGCTGATGTTCGGGACGCCGTCCGGGAGCTGGGCGGCGGAGGTGCCGCAGAGGAGCGCAGCGAGCGCCCCGCACAAGGCGGCGCACGCGAGGCTCGCCGTTCGCAGCGGGGCGCGCATCACGGTGTGCGCTTGAAGGTCTGGATCGCGGGCACCGGCGGCACGAGGATGCGGCCGTCCGGCACGGTCAGCTCGAGCAGCAGGCCGCCCGGCTCGCCGCTCAAGAGCGGCGCGACGATCGCCGTGACCCGGTCGCCTGCCTTGACGTCCGTCGAGCGCCAGTTCGCGCGCCGCAGCATGTTGATGCTCGTGAGCTCGACCGTGAACGCGGCGATGCCCTCGGGGCCGGCCGTCACGTCGAGCTCGATGTAGCCGTGCGGGTTGGTCCAGTGGACCTCGCGGACCGTGCCTTCGAGCGTGTAGGTGCGCTCGTGATCGAAGATCGCGAAGGAGTGATGGGCCGGCAGCTCGGCAGCCGGCAACAGGAGCGCGAGCGCGAGAATGGAGCGGTGCACGGTTCGACCTCGCTGCCGGTGGCGCCGGTTCTGCCGGCTCGTCCGGCTAGCCTACCCTCGCCCCGCGGCGTAGCATATAAATCGATGAGTATCCAACCTATTCCGCATGGTAATGCGCGAGAGCTGGAGCTGCGCCACCTGCGCGTGCTCGAGGTGCTGCTCGCCGAGCGCAATCTGACCCGGGCGGCCGAGATCCTGAAGGTCACGCAGCCGGCGCTCAGCAAGACGCTGGCGGTGCTCCGCAACTACTTCGCGGACCCGCTGTTCGTCCGCGTCGGCCACCGGATGGAGCCGACCGCGAAGGCGCTCGAGCTGCAGCCCGCGATGCGCTCGATCCTCGATCAGGTCACGATGCTGCGCGCGCGGCACGTGCCGTTCGATCCGGCACGCTCGGCGCGCGTCTTCTCGTTCTCTGTCGTCGACTCGGGGCTCGTGCGGCTCTTGCCGCCGTTGATCGAGCGGCTGACGCGCGAAGCGCCGCGAGTCGGGCTGCGGGTGCTGCCGCCCGATCTCGAGCGGCTCGAGACCTCGCTCGAGTCGGGGCTGCTCGACTTCGCGATGGGCAGCTATCCGGGGCTGCCGAAGCGGATCCGCCGGCAGCGTCTGTGGAGCGTCGCGTATACCTGCGCGGTGCGGCGCGACCATCCGCGGATCGCGGACAAGCTGTCCGCCGCGCAATTCGCGGCCGAGAAGCACGTGCTCGTCTCGGCGGCCGGAACCGGCCATTCGCACGAGCAGGCGGAGCGGGCGATCGAGGCCGCGGTGCCGGCGGAGAACATCGTGTGCCGGGTGCCGACGTTCGTGACGGCGGCGTTCGCCGCGAGCAAGACGGACGCGATCGTCACGCTGCCCGAGGGCCTCGCGTCGATGTTCGCCGAGCCGCTCGGGCTGAAGCTTCTGCCGCCGCCCGTGAAAGTGCCGAAGATCGAAGTGTATCAATACTGGCACGAGCGCTTTCACAGGGAGCCCGGCAATCAGTGGATCCGGGCGTTGTTCCTCGAGCTCTTCGCGGAGCCGCGCGCGAACGCCGACTGACGCCGGCGCGGCGCTCAGTCGCGGGGCGGCGGGCGGTTCAGCTGCGGCGGGATCTGCTGTGGCGGCGGCGGCTCGACATACGGCGCGGGGCTCACCGCCACGTCCCCGTCCGCGTCGACGGTCGCAAGGTACGCCGTGACGTCGGTGCAGGAGATGCGCCACGACGAGCCGTCTTGCGCGATGCGCTGCACCTGCATCACCTCGGCGCAGATGAAGCCGCTGTCTCTGATCGTGTCGAGGAAGAACGCCGCTCTGTCTTCCTCGGACATCTCGTCCGGCGGCACGGGCCGCTCCCCCGCGCAGCCTGCCGCGCTCGCGACGATTGCACCGGCGAGAAGTCCACGTGCATTCATATCGTCTAGCTTACTGCGATTCGGGCTCGCGGGGTCGAGAACGGGCTCCGGCCGCCGCGCACGAGGTGCTCGGCCAACAGGAACGCCGCCGCATTCCACGACTGCCCGGGCATTCCGCGCGGCGCGGCGGTCCGCCCGTGCAGCCATTCGTTGAACGACCACTCGCCGAGCGCGCAGCCGCGCGCGAGCCGGACGAGCGCCGCGCGCGCCTCGCGCCGGTAGCCCGCGCGGAGCAGCGCGGCGATCCAGAAGCCGCCGACCATCGGCCAGATGCCGCCGTTGTGATACTGCCAGGCGAAGTTCTGCCGGTGGCGCGCCATGTATGCGCGCCACAGCGGGCTCGAGCGCGGAATCGGCTCGACCACCGCACGCACCGGATACGGCTCGTCGACGCGCGCGGCGAGGAGTGCCGCGAGGGTGCGTTTCGCGGCGCGCTTGTCCGCCGCGCCGGTCAGCACGGCGAGCACGTTGCCGAGCACGTCGCCTTCCTCGCCGAAGAAGCCGAAGTTCACGAAGCTGAGATACAGGTCCCGGTTCCGAGCCGTGCGCCGCACGTACTCGGTCAGGAGCCGCGCGCGGCGATAGTCGGCGAGCTCGCTCGAGAACGGATGCAACAGGCCGTTCAGATTGGCGCGCGTCGCCGCGGCGTTCCGTAGTCCGTAGAGGCGCTTCACCCGGTACCACAGCGCGTTCGTGTACAGCACGAAACCGGAGCGCGGCATGATGTCGGCCCAGTCGCTCGCCTCGTTCTGCTGCAGCAGGTGGAACCGCTGGTGCTCCTGGCAGAGGAGCCACTGCAACGCGAGCTTCACGCGCGGCCGCTCCCGGGCGAGGAGGCCGCGGGGCAGCCCGCGGTCGTCGAGGTACGCGGCCGCGATCAGCCACCACAGCGTCGAGTCGATGCAGCCCAAGTACCAGAAGTCGGCCTCGCGGCGCGCGTGGTCGACGAATTTCGGCAGCTGCCCGTTCGGCGCCTGGTGCCGGGCGACGGTCTCGAGCCCGCGGACGGCGGCGCGCTCGAGGACCGGATCGCCCGATACCGCCATGCCGAGCGCACAGACCGCCGCATCGCGCCCGAAGATCGAGGTGTAACCGCGCTCGGCCGCCCGTTTGCCCGGCGATGCGGCGAGCACGCCCGCGGGCGTCAGGTTGCGCCGCAAGAGCTCCACGGCGCGGCGGCGACATTCGTCGAGGAGGCTCTTGTCGTCGTCCGGCCGCGGCATCGGCCGGCATTGTACAGCCGGCGCTTCAGTGCCAAGGGTCGAGCACGACCTTCTCGCAGTGCTCGCGCTTGCCGTTGAAGATCTCGTACGCCCGCGGCGCCTCGTCGAGGCTCAAGCGATGCGTGATCACGAAGCTCGGGTCGATCTCGCGGTTCTGGATGCGCTCGAGGAGCGGCCGCATGTAGCGCTGGACGTGGGCCTGGCCCGCCTTGATCGTCAGCGAGCGGTTCATCACCGCGCCCATCGGAAACTTGTCGATGAGCCCGCTGTAGACGCCGATGACCGACACGGTGCCGCCGCTGCGGCACGACAGCACGGCCTGACGCAGCGCGAGCGGCCGGTCCGTCTCGAGCATCAGCGCCTGCTTCGCCCGGTCGTACGCATACATCGGCGTCGGCGAGTGCGCCTCGAGGCCGACTGCGTCGATGCAGTGATCCGGGCCGCGGCCGCCGGTCATCTCGCGCAGCGCGTCGTACACGTCGACGTCCTCGTAGTTCAGGGTTTCCGCGCCCGTCTTCTCGCGCGCGAGCGCGAGCCGGTACTCGAAGCGGTCGATCGCGATCACGCGCTCGGCGCCGAGCAGGAAGCAGCTCGCGATCGCGAAGAGCCCGACCGGCCCGCAGCCCCAGACCGCGACCGTCTCACCGCCCTCGAGGCCGCAGAGCTCCGCGCCCATGTAGCCGGTCGGAAAGATGTCGGACAGAAACAGCACGCTTTCGTCCGGCAGCGTGTCGTCCTCGATCTTGAGGGCGCCGACGTCCGCGAACGGCACGCGGACGTACTGCGCCTGGCCGCCGGCGAAGCCGCCGAGCAGATGCGAGTAGCCGAAGATCCCGGCCGGCGAGTAGCCGAACTGCTTCTCGGCCATCCAGGCGTTCGGGTTCGAGTTCTCGCAGGTGGAGTACAGGCCGCGCTTGCATTGCGCGCAGGCGCCGCAGGCGATCGGGAACGCGACGACGACGCGGTCGCCGACGGCAAGGTTCTTCACGCTCGAGCCGACCTCGACGACCTCGCCCATGAACTCGTGCCCCATGATGTCGCCCGGCACCATCATCGGCACGAAGCCGTTGTAGATGTGCAGGTCCGAGCCGCAGAGCGCGGTCGACGTGATTCGCACGATCGCATCGCCGTGGTTCAGGAGCTGTGGGTCCGGCACGTCCCGCACCGCCATGTCGCGGATGCCCATCCAGCAGTTCGCCTTCATTGCGCCTCCTTGCCTCGCGGCGTCAGTGCAGCGTGCGTTGCGGCGGCCGCGCTGCATGCGGCCGATCGGCCACGGTCGCCTCGGAGACCAGCACCTCGCCCGTCTCGAGCAGCTGCTTCAAGCGGCGAAGATCGTCGCCGATCTGCTGACCCGGCTCGCGGCGAAAGAGCTTGAGCAGCACGGCTCCGAGGGCGCCTGCCGGCGGGCGGTAGCGCATCTCGACGGTGACGACGGTCGCGCCGTCGCGCGTCGGCTGGAAGCGCACTTCGCCGCTCGTGCGGATCTCGGAGCCCTCGACGGAGCGCCAGGCGATGGCCTCGTTCGGACGGTCCGCGATGATCTCGGACACCCATTCGGCCCGGCTGCCGCCGGGGCCGCTCGCGCGCCAGCGCGAGCGCTCCGCATCGATGATCTCCACCGATTCGACGTGGCGCATGAACTGCGGGAAGTTCGCGAAGTCGCGCCAGAACGAGTAGACGTCCTGGACCGGACGCTCGATCGTCACGCTGCGGAGCACGGCCGTGCCGCCGGCCGCGTCGCTCTCGGAGAGGCGCGCCTTGCGCCGTTCCGCGAGGCGCTCGGCGCCGACCAGATCGAGCATCGTCACGCCGAGCACCGCGGCCGCGGCGCCGAGCGTGCGCGCCGGCCGCCGGCTCGCGGCGAGCGCGACGCCGAGCAGGCCGAGGTCCATGACGTCGCCCGCGACGCGGGCGCCGAGCCACTCCTTAGACTTGCGGTTGCGCAGCACGCCGACGCCTGTCGCGAGCTCGCGCAGGCCGAGCACGCGCATCAGCAGCGTCCAGTTTCGCGTCGGCGCAACCCCGATCATTCTCGTCATCGCGCGCGGCATCAGCAGCTGGCTCGCGCCGAGGCCGACGCTGAGCCAGCCGAGGAAACCCGCGAGCGGCGGCTCTTGTGACGCGCCCGCCCAGCCGCGCCGGCCGATCGCGGGGCCGCGCACGGCCGGGCTCGGCGCGGATTGGGCGTCGCGGCCGCGCTCCGCGAGGCCCGTGTCGGTGCCGGCGGTGCCGGCGCCTTCCGGAGGTGACTCGGATGCCATCTCGGTGCCTCCCTGCACGAAACGGAACGCCCGGGGGTGCGTGCAAGGCGTATGCCATGAAGCGTGCCGCGGGCGCGAGTATCCTCGGCAACGGGCTCGGTACAGGGGAGCGGCGCGAAGTGCGCCCGCCCGGGAACCTTTCACTCGTCGCGTGCGTATATCCATCGGATGCGCACGAGCACGACAGCATGACCGGCGAGGACCCGGCCGATCGGGAGCTCGTCACGGCCGTTGCGGCCGGCGACGAGCAGGCGTTCGCCGCGCTTTACCGGCGCCGCCGGGGCGACGTCTACCGATTCGCCTACGCGATGACGAGATCCGCACCGTTCGCTCAGGACATGGTCCAGGAGGTCTTTCTGACTCTGCTCGAGAACGCCGCACGCTACGATCCCGCGCGGGGCTCGGTGCGCGCATGGCTGCTCGGCGCGGCGCGGTACGCGGTGCTCGACCGGTTGCGCGCCGAGCGGCGCTTCGCCGTCCGGGACGCCGCCGAGGAGGAGCCGGCGGCGCCGTGCGTCGGCGAGGAGCAGGTGCTCGCCGCGCAGCGGCTCGAGCGCCTTCATGCGGCGATTCTCGAGTTGCCGTTCGAGTACCGCGAGGCGCTCGCGCTCTGCGAGCTCGCGGAGCTGTCCTACGCGGAGTGCGCGGCGGTGCTGCGTTGTCCGATCGGCACCGTCCGCTCGAGACTGCACCGCGCGCGGGCGCTGCTCGCGGCGAAGCTGGCCCCAGCGGCGGAGGGCGACGCGCTCGAGCCGACGCTCGGCGCGGGCGCGAGCGAGGTGTGCTGATGAGGGTGAAGCGCTCGATCGAGGAGCTGATCGTCGCCGCCGCACGCGGCGAGCCGCTGGCCGTCGCGGAGCGTGCGCGGCTCGACCGCGCGCTCGAGGATGGCGCCGCCGGCGCGGCGCTCGCGGCGCAGCGCGCGCTCGGCGCGGATCTCGCCGCGCTCCGCGCGGGGCTCGATGCCTTGCCGCTGCCGGACGACGAGCGGGCGTTGCGCGCTGCGTTTCGCCATGCGCATGCCGCGCGGCGGCTCGCCGTCCGGCGCCGCGGCCGCCTCGCGCTCGGCACGGGCGCGCTCGCCGTCGCGATCGCGGCCGTCGGCGTTTGGCGAGCCGGCGACGAGCGGCCTGCGCCCGAAGTGGCGACGAGCGCCGTCGTCCGCGACTCCGGCGACGCGAGCGCCGCGATCTTCCATGCCTGGCCGTACGCGTCGGGCATGTCGCTGACCGGTTCCTACAGCGTCGTTCGGGTTCGGCTGCCGGTGTCCTCGCTCGCAGCGAGCGTCGCACCGAGCAGTCCGGGCGTGATCGAGGCCGACGTGCTGCTCGGCGAGGACGGCATCGTCCGCGCGATCCGCTTCGACGATGCGAACGGCGAGTATCGAACGGCTCATTTCGAAACAGCGAGGCCTTGAGGTGAAGGAGCTCGATATGCGAGTGAACGATTCCTCCAGATGGTTGCTCGCGGCCGCCGCCGTGCTGACCGCGGGCGTCGCGGTCGGCCAGGACGAGCCGACGGCTAGCACCCCGACGATGAATACGTTCGTCGTGATCGACGGACCGGCTCCCGCCCTGCCGCTCGGCGGCACGGTCGACGTGCTTCGCGGGGAGGGCAGCGTGCTCGGCGCTGTCGTGACGGGCAAGCCGTACTCGGCGGAGTCGATCACCGAGACGACGCAGATCCTGGCCGACGGCAACCGCATCGTGCACACGAACCGCGCGCGCGTGTACCGCGACTCCGCGGGTCGAAGTCGGCGCGAGCAGACCCTGACCGGAGTCGGGCCGTGGAGCGCGGCGAACGGCGATCCCGTCACGATCGTCTCGATCGACGATCCGGTCGCGCGGACGAGCTATGTGCTCGAGCAGGGCACGCGGACCGCCCGCCAGGTTCGCCAGTATCGCCTCGCGGACGGCGGCGCGGTGCCGGGCGCGGGGCCGAACTTCGTCATTGCGGAGCGCGCGGCTCCGCCCCCGCCGCTGCCCGAGCCGGCCCCCACGGTCACGATGCGCCGGCTCGAGCGCGGCGTCACCGTCGGCTTCCCGCCGTCCACCGTGAGCAGCGTACGTGTCTCGCCGTCCGCCGACGTCGAGACGCGGACGGAAGAGCTCGGGGAGCAGGTGATCGAAGGCGTTCTCGCGCGGGGCGTGCGCGAGACGCGGACGATCCCCGCGGGCGCGATCGGCAACGAGCGGCCGATCGAGGTCGTGACGGAGCAGTGGTACTCCGACGAGCTCGAGGCGCTGATGGTGCGGCGCACGTCCGATCCGCGCTTCGGCGAGACGGTGTATCGGCTGGTCGGCGTCGTCCAGGGCGAGCCGTCGCCGGAGCTGTTCGAGGTGCCCGAGGACTACGACGTCCTGCGCAACGACGCGGCCATCGAGCCGGCCGTCGGCGCCTTCGGGGCGGGGCGCGTCCTCGCGGTCCGGCCGGGCGCGAAGCCCGACGGCGAATAGCGAGCCCGCCCGGAGTGCTCGACGGCAACGAAGCGGCCTCCGTCGCGATCTGGAGAACGAGCGTCGCGGCGCGGAGGCCGCTCCCGCGCTCGCTCCGCTACAGTAGCGGCATGCGCGAGTCGCGGGCATTGGCGGAGGCGAGGCGTTGCCTCGCACGGGCGGAAGCCGCGTTCGGCTCGGCGGACGGCTGCCGCGAGCTCGAACGCGGCCTCGATCTCGTCGCCGACGTGCTCGCCGCAGACTCCGACCGCGAGCGCGCGGTCGCCGCGAATCTCGCGGAGAGCTATCGAACGCGCCTGTACGGTCGCGTAGATGCGCTCGCGGCCGATGCGTCACGGCCCGAGCCCGAGCTCGAGATCCTGCTCGCAACCTTGTTCGCGTTCGACCGTGCGCCAGGCGCCCACTCGGCCGAGGCCCGGTCGTTGCAGTTCACGCTCGTCCGGCGGCTGATCGACCGCTATTACGAAGGGTATCCGGCCTCGGCGAAGGCGCGTGCGCTCGACGAGCTCGCGGCGCTCGAACGCCACGCCGGCGGTTGACCCCGCGCTCGGGGACGGCGGGCGCAGCAAACCTGTATAGTCTCGTATCGGCGCTCCAGGGCGCCGACCGCCTCGGTTTTGGGGCGGTTCAAGCAGGTTCTCTCGAGCGAGGCAGCCGATGGGCCAAGCGAAAGACGTCATCGAGGAATTGCTCGCGCGCCGCGGTAAGTCGGGCGGCGGGCGCCGACCGCCGGGATTCGGCGGCGTGCCGGGCGGGGGCGGCGGGCGGTCGCTCGCGATCGCCGCGGCCGCTGCGATTGCCGTGTGGGGCGTGCTGAGCTCCTTCTATACGGTGCAGCCGGAGGAGCAGGCGGTCGTCAAGCGGTTCGGTCGCGTGTACGGCGTCGCCGATCCCGGCTTGCACTTCAAGTTGCCGTTCGGCATCGATACCGTGCAGCACGTCGCGACCCAGCGCGTGCTGAAGCAGGAGTTCGGCTTCCGCTCCGAGGACGTCATCGAGGGGGGCCGCACTCGCTTCGCCGGCGCCGAGTTCCCGGACGAGTCGCTGATGCTGTCCGGAGACCTGAACATCATCGACGTCGAGTGGGTCGTGCAGTACCGGATCGCCGATCCGATCAAGTTCCTCTACTCGATGCGGGAGCCGACGCGGACGTTGCGCGATCTGTCCGAGTCCGTGATGCGCCGCGTCGTCGGCAACCGGATCGGCGCCGAAGTCCTGACCACCGCGCGCGTCGACATCGCGGCGACCGTGCGCGACGAGGTGCAGGAGGCGATGGATACCTACGACAACGGTATCCAGATCATCACGGTCGAGCTCCAGGACGTCGTTCCGCCGGCGCGCGTGCAGCCCGCGTTCAACGAGGTGAACGAGGCCCGTCAGGAACGCGAGCGGATGATCAACGAGGCGATGCGCCAGGCGAACGAGGCGATCCCGCGGGCGCAAGGCACCGCGAACCGCGTGATCGCCGAAGCCGAGGGCTACGCGATCGAGCGCGTGAACCGCGCGCTCGGCGAGACGGCGCGCTTCAGCGCGGTGCTCGCCGAGTACCGCAACGTGCCCGAGGTCACGCGGTCGCGCCTCTATCTCGAAACGCTGAATCAGGCGCTGCCGAACATCGGCACCGTGCTCGTCGTGCAGGAGGGTCAGGTGCCGCCGCTGCCGCTCCTGAACCTGCGCGACGCCCAACCGCAGACGACGCGTCCGGGCGGGGCTCAGGCGGGGGCTCAACCGCAGCAACCCCCGCCGCCGCCCCAGCCGCAGCGTGAGCCAAGCTCAGCGAGGAGCCGATGAAGAAGAGTTATCTTCTGCCCGTCGTCGCGGTCGCCGCGCTCGCGGTCATCCTCGTGTTCAGCTCCGCGTTCGTCATCGACCAGGCGGAGCAGGGCATCATCGTGCAGTTCGGCGAGCCGATCGGCGACGTAATCACGGAGCCCGGCCTGCACTGGCGCGTGCCGTTCATCCAGGAGGTGCGCCGCTTCGACAAGCGGCTGCTCGCGTGGGACGGCGACGTGAGCCAGATTCCGACGCTCGGCCGGGAGTTCATCATCGTCGATACGACCGCCCGCTGGCGGATCGTGGATCCGCTCCAGTTCCTGCGCTCGGTCCGCGACGAGGCCGGGGCGCGCACGCGCCTCGACGACATTCTCGACTCCGTCGTCCGCGACATCGTCTCGGGCACCGAGCTCGAGGAGATCGTCCGCTCGGCGGACTGGGAGGTCGACGTCGCGAACATCGCCGAGGAGGAGCTCGGCGCGCTCGCGGAGGCCGAGCTCGGGCGCCCGCAGAAGGGCCGCCAGCAGCTCGAGGACGAGATGCTTGCCGCGGTCGAGCGTCTGATGCCGGGCCTCGGCATCGAGCTCGTGGACGTGCGGATCAAGCGGATCAACTACATCGACACGGTCGCGACGCAGGTCGAGAGCCGCATGATCTCGGAGCGCCAGGCGATCGCCGCGCGGTTCCGCTCGGAGGGACAGGGCCGCAGCCAGGAGATCTTGGGCGACATGGAGCGCGAGCTGCGGCGGATCCGCTCGGAGTCCGAGCGGCGCGCGCAGGAGATCATCGGTCAGGCGGACGCGGAGGCGACGCGGATCTACGGCGAGGCGTACGGCGCGGACCCGGAGTTCTACGCGTTCTTCAAGACGCTCGAGAGCTATCAGGCGCTCGGCGAGAACACGACGCTGATGATCGACGCGCAGTCCGACTTCTTCCGCTACCTCCAGTCGGTACAGCCCTGACCGCACTCGCGTAGGAGCGGCTGTCCAGCCGCGATCTTCGTTCTCGCGATGCCGCGAGGGATGGGGTGGGAGCGGCTGTCCAGCCGCGATCTTCGTTTTCGCGACGCCGATGCCGCGCTGCGGCGTGCCGGCGTTCGCGTCGCGGCAGTCGCGGCTGGACAGCCGCTCCTACGGCGTTACGGCGTCAGCGCACGAGGGATTCGGAAGAGGTCGCGGGCAAGTTGTCGTTCAGATCCGGCAGGCACTCGACCTCGGTGATGTCGACCTCGTTCTGCCGCGTGAAGCGCTTCGTCGTGCGCCATTCGCCCCGCCACATCTTCGGATCGGTCATCGTGTAGTCGATCTCGAGCACCTCGCCGTCCTCGATCAGGCGGATCCGCTCGACGATGTGCAGCTCCTCGCTCGCCGGGATGCTCGCGCCGCCTTGGTCCATCCAATGATGGTGCCCGGGGAAGTACTTCGTGCTGACGACGAGCGTGTCGTCCTCCCAGTGCCCGATCGACTCGCCGTTGAAGCTCGGGACGACGACGTCCGGGTCGCTGTGCGGCCGGCCGTCCAGATAGATGATTCGGACGCTGTTCATGAAGTGACTGATCATGTAGATCGCGGTCGGCAGCTGGATCATCGCGATCGGCCAGACGCGCGTCATGATCAACGGCATGCCGGCCGGCCAGCATTGGCCGATGTCGTCGCGGTACAGCTTCCCCTCCGCGAGCGCCCGTTGCCCCGCTTCGTAGTGCGCCTGCGCCTCGGGCGTGAGCTCGAACTCGGGCGGGACGAACCGCCACGAGTCGGGGCCCGTGAACTCGTGCTGCCACATTCCCGTCAGATCGAACGGCGCGGGCGGCCGCGGCTTCGCGAGGTTCTCGGGGGCGAGCGCGCTCAGCTGCTGCGCCGCGGACGGGAGCGGTTGCAGGCACGCGAGCGCCGCAAGGATCGCCGCGGCCGAAGCGCGTGCGGTGGTCGTTCTCATCGCTCCCCCCGGATGACTGACGGCGCCGGATAGGCTGGCACAAGGCCGCCGGAGCGACAAGGCGTCAGCTGCCGGTCATCTTCAGGTAGGCGCCGGTTCGAAGCCGCTCGTACTCCTCGGCCGCTTCGATCACGCACGCGTTGCGCCCGGCGCTCTTCGCACGGTAGAGCGCCTGATCCGCGAGCTGCAGCGCGCCGTGCGGCGAGCGCCGCGCGACGGGCTCGACGACGGCAACCCCGACGCTGACGGTCACGTGCGGCGCGCAGTGCGAGCCGCGATGCTCGATCGCGAGCGCCTCGACGCTGCGCTGCAATGCGTGCGCGGCTTCCGTCGCATGCGCGCGATCGGTGTCGTACATCACGACCGCGAACTCCTCGCCGCCGAAGCGCGCGGCGATGTCGAGCGGCCGGCGTGCGAGCCCTCGCACGACGGCCGCGACCGCCCGCAACGTCGCATCTCCGGCCTGGTGGCCGTACCGGTCGTTGTAGGACTTGAAATAGTCGACGTCGATGAACAGGAACGCGAGCGTGCGTTGCTCGCGCAGCGCCTGCTGCCAGATGACGGGCAGACGCTCCTCGAACGCGCGGCGGTTCTTGAGCCCCGTCAAGCTGTCGCGCTCGAGGAGCTCGACGACGAGCGCGGCCTCGAGAAAGCGCCGCCGGGCGGACTGCTCCGTGTCCTTCGCGACGACCATCCCGAGGAAACCGGCGGCGGCCAGCAAGCCCGCGCATCTCACGAGCAGCTCGTGCGGCATGCCTTGGTACAACGCTGCGAGCACGAAGGCGACCAGCATCGCGATCGCGGTCAAGGCCGCCGCCCGAAAGAGCAACCCGACGAAGAAGAACGCGGCGAGCATCGCGAGCACGACGATCGCGAGCTCCTCCGCTGCGCCTCGCGCGATCGCTTCGGCGCCGAACACCGCGGCCAGGACGTGAATCAGCGGCGCGGCGACGCGGGCGAACGGGTAGTAGAACCGCTCGTAGTAGCCGCTCCACGCGAGCGCGGCGAGCCCGAGCGCGAGCGGCACGGTGACGCCCGCCTGCAGCAGCACGACGACGCTGATGCCGTCGTCGTCGAACACCTGCCCGATGCCGAACGCGACGGTCAGCGCAAAAGTCAGCGCCGCCCACAGGCGCACGCGGAAACGCATCCTCGCGAGGTGCGAGGCGAGATAGGCGCGCTCGAGCGCGGGCGCGAAGCCGAGCCGTGGGGCGCGGCGCAGCTCCTCGGCGTGCGGCGAATCCGAGAAATCGTCGAGGTCGAGCGCGAGCGGCTGCATTTGCTGAGCTTACGGACGCGCGCCGCGCGGCCGGAGGGCGCAGTTCGCAGATTCCGCTAGCGCCCGGCTGCCGCGCGGTCGGCGTAGACGTCGAGCCCGGACGGACCGACCACCGCGCGGACCGGCAGGTCGGCTCCCGCGCGAACCGCCGCGAGCGCGTCGCGCTTGCCTTCGCCGAGCACGAGCAGCAGCGCGCCCCTCGTCCGCTTGAGCCTCGCGGCGCTGAGCGTCACTCGCTCGGGGGGCGGCTTCGGCGCGTCGCGCACGCCGAGCGCGTCCGGCGCATCGGGCTCGCTGCCGAGCGGCCGTCCCGGGAACAGGCTCGCCGTGTGACCGTCGCTGCCGCAGCCGAGCACGACGAGATCGAACGGGCCGACGTCCGCGAGCACCGCCCGATAACGGGCCGCGCCTTCGTCCGGCCCGAGCTCGGCCGGTATCGAGTGGATCTGCTCCGGCCGGACGGGCACGCGATCGAGCCAGGCCTCGCGCGCGAGGCGGTCGTTGCGCTCGGAATCGCCCACGGGGACGCAGCGCTCGTCGCCGAAGAAGAACTCCCAGCGGTCCCAGTCCGTCTCGAGCGCGGCGGCCGCGGTGTAGAGCGGCCGCGGCGTCGCACCGCCGGAGAGCACGATCGTGAAGCGCCCGCGTGCGCTCAGCGCATCCGCTGCGTGGGCCGTCAGCGCCGCGAGCGCGGCCGCGAGCACGTCCGCATCGCGGTCGTGCACGTGCCAGCGAATCGAGCTCCCGGTCACGGCGCGTTCCGCCAGCGTTGATGCGGCCGCTCGAAGAGCTGCTCGGCGGCTTCGGGGCCCCAGCTGCCGGCCGCGTACGCGTGCAGCGGCGCTTCGCCGTTCTGCCAGGCTTCGAGCACCGGCTCGACGATCTGCCAAGCCGTTTCGACCTCGTCGAACCGGATGAACAAGCTGCGGTCGCCTTCGATCACGTCGAGCAGCAGGGTCGCGTAGGCGTCGAGCCGCCGTTCCTCCGGGCTGCGAAACGCGGTGTCGACGCGCAGCAGCCGCGGGGTCAGGTCGAGACCCGGCCTTCTCGCCTGCAGCTCGAACAGAATCGTCTCCTCCGGCTGCAGCGCGAGAATCAGCCAGTTCGGGTCGGGTGCGGCGCACGCGGTGCCCCCGAACAGGCGCTGCGGCGCGTCGCGGAAGCGAATGCCGACGAGCGAGGTCTGCGCGGCGAGGCGCTTGCCGGTGCGCAGATAGAAGGGCACCCCGCGCCAGCGCCAGTTGTCGATGAAAAGCTTGACGGCCGCGTAGGTCTCGGTGAGCGAGCGCGCCGGCACGCGCGCCTCGTCGCGGTAGCCGACGACCGCCTCGCCGCCGATCTCGCCCGCGGTGTACTGCCCGCGTACCGCCGCACGAGCGACCTGCGCGGGCTCGAGCGGCCGAACGGATCGCAGCGCCTTCGACTTCTCGTCGCGCAGCTCGTCGGCGGCGAGGCTCGCCGGCGGCTCCATCGCGACGAGCGCGAGCACCTGCAGGAGGTGGTTCTGCACCATGTCGCGCATCGTGCCCGCGCCGTCGAAGTAGCCGGCCCGCCCGCCGATGCCCTCGGCTTCCGCGACCGTGATCTGCACGTGGTCGATGTAGTGGCGGTTCCAAAGCGGCTCGAGCACGGCGTTCGCGAGCCGGAACACGAGCAGGTTCTGCACCGTCTCCTTGCCGAGGTAATGATCGATCCGATAGATCTGCTCCTCCGCGAAGTGGCGGTGCAGCTTCGCATTCAACGCCTTCGCGCTCTCGAGATCCGTGCCGAACGGTTTCTCGAGCACGATCCGATGACGGCCGGTGCCGCTCGAGAGCCCGGCGCGGTCGAGGTGCCCGACGATCGCGGCGAAGTCGCCGGGCGGCACGGCGAGATAGAAGACGACATTGTCGCAAGCCTCGGGCCGCCGCTCGACGAGCGCCTCTGAGAGCCGCCGATACGTCGCCTCGTCATGATAGTCGCCGCGGACGTAGGCGAAGCGCGCGGCGAAACGCGCGAGCGCATCGCCGTCGAGCGCCGCGCCGGCCGCCTCGCGGAGGAGCTCCGCGACGTGCTCGCGCCAGGATTCCGTCGTGAACGGGCGGCGCGCGACCGCGACGAAGCCGAGGCTATCGCCGAGCAGACCGGCGCGCTCGAGGTCGAACAGCGAAGGCAGCAGCTTCGTCGTCGCGAGGTCGCCGGTCGCGCCGAAGATCGCGACGTGGCACGGGCCGCTCATCGGCCGCTCTTCTCGCCGTCGTGCTCGCGCACCGCGTGCCCGCCGAACCCCTGCCGCAGCAGCGCGAGCAGCTTCGCGCCGTAATCGAACCCGCCCTGCGTCGCGAAACGTGCATTCAGCGCGGAGCCGATCACCGGCGCCGGCACGCCTTGCTCGATCGCCTCGATCGCGGTCCACCGCCCTTCGCCGGAATCCGCGACGAACGGCGCGACGCCGTCGAGCACCGCGTCCTCCGCGAGAAAGGCCGCCGTGAGGTCGAGCAGCCAGCTGCGCACGACGCTGCCGTGACGCCACATCTCGGCGATCGCGGCGACGTCGAGCGCGAAATCCTTGCGGGCGGCGAGCAGCGCGAAGCCTTCCGCGTACGCTTGCATCATCCCGTACTCGATCCCGTTGTGGATCATCTTCACGTAGTGGCCGCTGCCGCTCGGACCGCAATGGAGCCAGCCGCGATCCGGCGCCGGCGCGAGCACGCGCAGAGCGGGCTCGAGCCGCGCGACCGCATCGGCCGTGCCGCCGACCATCAGGGCATACCCCGCTGTCCGCCCCCAGATGCCGCCCGAGACCCCGGCGTCGACGAAGGCGATGCCGAGCCGCTCCGCCGCCTTCGCGCGGCGCAGCGAATCCTTGAAGTGCGAGTTCGCACCGTCGACGAGCAGATCGCCCGGCGCGAGGAGCGGCAGCAACGCGTCGATCGTGCGTTCCGTGACGTCGCCGGCCGGCAGCATCAGCCAGAGGACGCGCGGCGCGCCGAGCGCCGCGACGAGCGCTTGGAGGCTCGCGGCCGGCTGCATCCCGCATTCGGCCTCGAGTTGCTCGGCGACGGCGCGGTCGCGGTTGTAACCGACGACCTCGATGCCGCCCGCGCGCAGCCGCCGCACCATGTTGCCGCCCATCCGGCCGAGCCCGATCATTCCGAGCCGCATCGCGCGCTCCTCGCAGTGCTTGTCGACGATTGTAGTGTGTAGGACACACGCGCGCGTGCAATGTCCGTGCCGGTGCGTGGCGCGCGTGCCTAGAACAGCATGTCGAGCAGGCGCCGCGCCTGCTCCGGCGCCCGCTCGCGAGTCGCGAGAAAGCCGACGTGCGCGTCGGCCGGCGCGTCCGGGTCGAGCTCGATCGCCCAGAACGCGTCGATCTCGTTCGGCACCATCGAGTAGCGCATGTCGACGATGCGGTTCGGCGCGCGGTCGTCGATCGACAGAAAGTCGTCCGAGACGCGCCGGAACCGCTCGACGTCGCGCGCCTGCTGCGTCCCTTCCGCGAGCCACGGGAAGTGCTTCGCGAGATCGAGCTTCGGCGTGCTCTCGCCCTCGAAGATCACGACGTCGAGGCCCGTCCGCACGGCATCGACGTAGTAGCGCCCGTCGTGCTCGTAGATGATCTTCCAGAGCAGCAGGCTGCCGAGCGCAGGCTTCGCCTCCAGCCGCTCGGGCGCGTGGCCGCGGCTCGCGGCGAGCGCGGCGCCGGCATCGGCGGCCCGGGCGTTCTGCACCCACCCGAGCCCGAGGTACGCGACGCTCCATGCGAACGCGAGCCACGCGAGCCGCACGTCGCGCCGCTGCGCGGCCAACGCGGCGAGCACGAGCACCGGAAGCGTGAAGAGCGGGTCGACGACGGCGACGACGCTCCAGGCGATCCGCTCGCCGCTGAACGGCCAGAGGAGCTGCGTGCCGTACGTCGTGCAGGCGTCGAGCAACCCGTGACTGCCGAAGCCGAGCAGGCAGAAGAGATAGGTCTCGCGGAACGAGAGCCTCGCCCGCACGAGCCGATGCAGCAGCGCGGCGCAGACGAGCGCGCCGATCGGCACGAACGCGAACGCGTGCGTGAAGTGCCGGTGGTACTCGAGGAAGAGCAGGGGATCCGACCCGGACTGGATCAGCGTGTCGAGATCCGGCGCCATGCCGGCAACCGCGCCGAGGAACGCGGCGTCGCGCAGCTTCCCGCCCCGGGCGGCGGATTGCGACCAGGTCGCGCCGAGCGCGGCTTGGCTTACCGGGTCCATCGGTTTACGCGAGTCCTGGGAAGGCGGGGCGACGGCACAACATTAGCAGGAACGGCAGCGTCCGGACGGCTCTCGGGCTCTTGACTGTCGAACGGCGGCGCGTAAGATGGCCGCCCTCATGATTTCAACTGCGAACCATAGTGCCATGCGCACGAGCGAGATCCGTATCCGATAACGGGCTGTCCTTGGCGCGTGCGCGCACGAGGCAGCCGTAAGAACCGGCTGCCTCTGGAGAAGAACCCGGAAGGCTGCCGCCGACCGGGTTTTTCGTTTTTGGGAGCATTGCAATGCTCGCTCCGACACGTGCAGACGTCGTCGCCCTCGCCCGGCTCGCCGCGCCGATCGTCGCGATTCAGGTCGGCCTGATGCTGATGGGCGTCGTCGACACGGTGATGGTCGGCCGCTTGTCGGCAGCCGCGCTCGCGGCCGTTGCAATCGCGAACATCTATTTCTTCTGCATCGCGATGTTCGGCATGGGCGTGCTGCTCGCGCTCGATCCGATCATCGCGCAGGCCTTGGGCGCCGGAGATCGGCTGGCCGTGCAGCGCGGCTTGCAGCGCGGCCTCGTGCTCGCGGCGGCGCTGGCCGTGCCGATCGCGCTCGCGCTGACGGCTGCACGGCCGCTGCTCGCGCTGACCGGGCAGCCGGCGGAGATCGTGCCGGTCGCGGCCGGCTACGTGCACCGGGTGATTCCGTCCGTCTTCCCGCTCTTCGCGTTCGTCGTGCTGCGGCAGACGCTTCAGGCGCACCGGCGCACGGCGCCGATCGTCGCGACGATCGCGCTCGCGAACGTGCTGAACGCGGTGCTGAACTACGCCTGGATATTCGGCGAGCTCGGCTTTCCGGCGCTCGGTGTCGCGGGTGCCGCGTGGGCGACGACGGCGAGCCGCTGGTTCATGGCCACGCTGCTGCTCGCGCTCGGTTGGCCGCACCTTCGCGCGTATCTCGCGGAGCGGGCGCCGCGGCTTCTCGATCCTCGGCCGCTCGCACGGATGGTCGCGCTCGGCGCGCCGATCGGCGCGCAGATGGTGCTCGAGATCGGCGCGTTCGGGACGGTCGCGTTCCTGATGGGTTGGCTCGGCGTCGTCGAGGTCGCCGCGCATCAGGTCGCGATCAACCTCGCTTCGCTCACTTTCATGGTGCCGCTCGGTGTCTCGTCGGCCGCCGCGGTCCTCGTCGGGCATGCGCTCGGACGCGGCGACGCACCCGGCGTGCGGCGCGCGACCGTCGCGGCGCTACTCGTCGGCGCAAGCTTCATGGCCGCGACGGCCGTCCTCCTGATCGGCGCGCCGCGGCTGCTCGCCGCGATGTACACGCGTGATGCCGCCGTCATCGCGCTCGCCGCGGTGCTGCTGCCGATCGCGGGCGTCTTCCAGGTGTTCGACGGCTTGCAGGTCGTCTCGGTCGGACTGCTGCGCGGGCTCGGCGACACGCGCGTGCCGATGCTCGTGAACGTCGTCGGCTTCTGGCTCATCGGCATGCCGATCAGCCTGTGGCTAGGCTTCCGCCTCGAGCTCGGTGCGCCGGGGTTGTGGTGGGGTCTCGTCGTCGGGCTCGTGATGGTCGCGGCGATCCTGCTGCTTCGCGTGCGCGAGCGCACCGCGCGCGAGCTCGCGCGCGTCGTGATCGACGAGCAGCCGCCGGCGGTCGCGGTCGGCGCGGCGGCGTTCGAGGACGGTTGCGAGAGCCGAGCGGCGCGCCGCGGCTAGCGGGCCTGGCGGCGCTGCTCGTCGAGCATCGCGCGGAAGCGGCGCTCCTGCGCCGCGACGTGCTCGAGGTACCCCTCGCGATCGACGAACGGGTTCGGGTCGCCCGGTCCGCGGGCTAGCAGCCGCTCGTGCTTCTCGGCGAGCCCATAGAAGAAGCCGTGCGAGCCGAGAAAGATGTCGACCGGCAGCTCGCGTGCGCGCGCGAACGTCGCCTCGTAGTCCTCGGCGATCTCCGGATACGCCCGATTGCCGACGAGCACGTAGTTGTCGTTCACGCCGAAGCTGCAGACGATCAGCGCGTCGTAGGACTGCCCGTCCTCCTCGACCGTGAGCCCCCAGCTCGTGCAGCCTTTCGTATGGCCGGGCGTCCGATACGCCGTGAGCGTCGTGCCGCCGAGCGTCACCGTGTCGCCGTCCTCGAGGACGCGGTCGATCGGGTGCTCCTTGCCGCCGGGCCGCATGTTCTGCAGCGCCGGCACGTCCTCGGCCATCGCCATCACTTCGGCGCCGGTCAGCTCCTTCACGAGCGCGTCGGCTTCCATGTGATCGCCGTGCGCGTGGCTGCCGAGCACGATCGCGATGTCGTCGAAGTCGAAGCCGAGCGCCTCGACGCTCTCGCGGACGAGCGGCACGGTCGACTCGAAGTTGCTGTTGATCAAGATGTGCCCGTCCGGCGTCGCGACGAGGAACGAGCCCAACGCCTCGGTGCCGACGAAGTACAGGTTGCCGGCGATTCGATGCGGCGGGAACGGCGCGTTCCAGTCGATCGCTCCTTGTGCGAGCGCGCACGCCGGCGCGAGCGCGAGGACCGCGAGGACGGCTTTGTTGTTCATGTTCTCTCCCCCGGGACGGTCCGGCCGATACTAGGCAATGGCCGACGAGAGCGTCAAACATCCTTTATGATCGGGCCAGGGGGTTGGCACGACGAGAGGTGCGGCCGTGGACGACGTGACTGCCGGCCGTCGGTCGGCGTGGCTCGAGTGGCTCGCGTGGCTCGCGCTCGCTGCGGGTGTCGCGATCGGCGCGATCGCGCTCGCGGCGCCGGTCGGCGTGTGGCTCGGGCTGTGGGATTTCCGGCGCGGCTTCGAGCTGCTCTTCAACGTCGCGAACGCCTGGGGCATGGCGGTCGCGATCGCGGCGTTCGTCGTCGGCGTCGCTCTGATGGTGCTCGCACGCGCACTCGGCACCGGCAATGCCTCGCGGCTCGGCGCGCTCGCGTTCGCCGGCGCGCTGATTGCTTGGGTCGGCTATTGGGTGCCGCAGTCCTATCGTCCGGGCGAGGGCATCCCCCCGATCCACGACATCTCCACCGACACGGAGGATCCGCCCGCATTCGTCGCCGTCTTGCCGCTTCGCGCCGGTGCGGCGAACACGAACGAGTACGGCCGGTCCCCGGACATGACGCCGGAGACGCTCGCGGAGCTCACGCGGCAGGCCTACCCGGACTTGACGACGGTCGTGCTGCCGGTGCCGCCGGGCGAAGCGTTCGAGCGAGCGCTCGCCGCGGTGCGAGCGCTCGGCTGGGATCTCGTCGCACAGGTGCCGGCCGAGGGCCGAATCGAAGCGACCGACACGACGTTCTGGTTCCGCTTCAAGGACGACATCGTGATCCGAATCAGGCCCGCGGACGGCGGCTCGGCAATCGATGCGCGCTCGGTCTCCCGGGTCGGCCGCGGCGATGCGGGCACGAACGCGCGGCGCCTGCGGCGCTTCTTCGCCGAGCTCGCCGGGCCGAGCTGACGACGCGGTCGGCGACGCTCAAAGGAACGCTGCGATCAGCGGCACGTCGATCTCGGCCGTCGTGCCGCCGCCGTGCACGCCGAGCTGGCGGAACGGCTTCTCGCCCGGCACGCGATCGCTGAGCGCGTAACCGGGACGGGCGAGCAGCGTGTAATGACCGATCCGTGCAAAGAGCTCCGGATGCGGGGCGCCGAGGCCGAAGTACCCTTGCTCGACGAGCGCCGCGCTCGGCACGCAGAGCGCGGCATGACCGAGCTCCGCGGCTGCGCGCTCGGCGAACGCCGCCTCGCGGCCCGGCGCGACGTAGCAGTACGCGGTGCGCGGCTCGCCGCAGAGCGGCAGGAGCAGCATGGCCTTCAACGCCGGATGGTCGTTCAGGTCGATCACGTTCTGCGGAGCGACGCCGACGAAGCCGTGGTCCGCCGTCACGAGGACGGCCGTGCTCGTTCCCGCCGCCGCGTCGAGGAAGCGCGCATAGCGGCGGTCGAGCTCCGCCGCGTGCTCGCGCACCGCGTCCGCGTCGGGACCGTGCTCGTGGGCTAGCCGGTCGACGTGCGGCCAGTACGCATACGTGAACGTCGGCTCGCTCTCCGTGCGCACGATCGTCTCGATCGCCTCGAAGAGCTCGTCGAGCGTCTTGAACGGCCGAAGCTCCGCACGGCCGCTGTGCGATCGGTTGAACGGCGAACGGGCGATGTCGTGCGGCGACACGGAGAACGACCGCCGGGGCACGAGATCGAAGACCGGCGTATGCCCGAAGAGCGCAGTCGGCTCGACGCCCGCGCCCGTCAGCGACGCTTTGCCGAGCCGCGATGTGAACGGTAGCACGGTCGTCACGCCGCCGAGCGTCGGGAAGTGCATGAACCACCCGGTGAGGCCGTGCTGCTGCGGGGCGAGCCCGGTCAAGAGGGCGGTCACCGCCGTGGTCGTCGTCGGCGGATAGACCGAGGTGATCGTCTGCGCGAAGCCCGCTCGGAGCGCGGGCGCATCGAGCGAGCGGAGGAGCTCGCTGCCGAAGCCGTCGATCACGAGCAGGACGATGTGGCGCGCGGCGCCGAGCGCGCTCGCATCGAGCCCCGCGAGGGGCGCATACGCCGGACGGCCGCCGGCCGCGCCGATCACGGACGAGATCAGGTTGACGATGCTGCCGCCGCCGTAGTCGGGCTTGCGTTCGATGATGTCGGCGGGATCGTGCACGAGCCGGCCCTTCAGCAGGCGGCGCCGGCCGGGCGGGGATCGGCGGCTCCCGCCCGCCGAACGGGCGGGAGCCTCGATCGGGATGCCGTCGGGCGGGGCCTCAGACGCCCATCGCGGCGCGGATTTTGTCCTTCTGCTTCGAGACGAACTGCTCGAACGTCTGCAGCGACGGATTCAGCTTGCGGGTTTCGGCGAGGTCGCGGTTCGCGAGGAACGTGTCGGCGAAATCACGGTACGCCTGGAACATGTTGCCCATCTCGTCCGCGCCGGGGAAACCGAAACCGCGGTAGGTGTCCGCGTCGACCGCGTTGTACTTGATCGGGCCGACGCCGAGCACCTTCGACAGCGTTTGCCCCATCTCCTCGATCGTGAGCGCCTCGCCGAGGATGCCGACCGTCTTGCCGATGTAGGCGTCGCCGGCCTTGAAGATCCCGTAGGCGACCTTGCCGATGTCCTCGGCCGCGATGCCCGCCATCTTGCTGTTGCCCATCGGGAACGTCCAGGCGAGCTGCCCGTCGTCGCCCTTCTTCGGCGCGAGACCGAACATGTACAGGTTGTCCCAGTAGAACGACGTGACGAGGTAGGTGGTCGGCAGACCGGAGAAGTACGCGTTCGCCTCGGCTTTCGCGTCGAAGTGCGGCACGCGGTACTTTTCCTGGAGCATCGGCATCCGCTTGTCGTCGGCCGGCATCATCGTGCGGATGTCCTCGAGCGTCGACCAGATGACGTGCTTCACGCCGGCCGCCTTCGCCGCCTCCGCAATGTTCTTCGCTTGCGCCTTTTCCTTCTCGCCGGAGAAGTGCTCCCAGAAGTTCGTGACCGCATAGACGCCGTGCGCGCCGGCGAAGGCCTTCTTCAGGCTCTCGACGTCATCGAGATCGCCTTGCACCACCTCGGCCCCTTGCGACTTCAGCGCCTGCGCCTTGTCCTTGCTCGGGTCCCGCGTGATCGCGCGGCAGGCGAAGCCGCCCGCGGAGTCGGCGAGAATCGCCCGGCAGAGTCCGCCTCCCTGCGAGCCGGTCGAGCCCAGTACCGCGATGATCTTCTTGTCAGCCATGTTGTTGTCCCTCGATCAGACGTCGGAAAACGAATCCGGCAGCATAAACTTGTTCGGGGCCGGAAAGTAGGGGCGGCACATATGTGCGGCGCCGGCCGCGCGCTCGCCCGCGCGGCGCCGGCCGCCCACAATCGACCTCGAGTGGATCGCGAGGAGCCGCAGCCGCATGGAGACCCTCTGGCAGTGTCCGCCCGGCGCCGTTGCCACCGTCGTGCTCGCCCATGGCGCGGGCGCCGGCATGCGGCACCGGAGCATGGAGCAGATCGCGGCCGCGTTCGCCCGTGCCGGTCTCGCGACGCTGCGTTTCGATTTCCCGTTCATCAGCGCCGGCCGGAAGCGCCCGGACACCCGGCCGGTCGCGACCGCCGCGGTCGCCTCGGCGGCGCGGCAGGCGGCCGAGTCGAGCGCGCTGCCGCTCTTTCTCGGCGGCCACTCGTTCGGCGGACGGATGGCTTCGCATGCGGTGCTGGACCACGCGATCGATCCGCACGGGCTTCTGTTCCTGAGCTTCCCGCTCCATCCGGCCGGTAAGCCCGGCATCGAGCGCGCCGCGCATCTCGCCGCGATCGGCAGGCCGATGCTGTTCCTGTCCGGGACGCGCGACGCGCTCGCGGAGCGCGCGCTCCTCGAAGGCGTCGTCGGCGGGCTCCCGCTCGCCGAGCTCCACTGGCTCGAGGCCGTCGACCACGGCTATCGCGCGCCGGCGAGAGCGAGGGCGGGCCGCGGCGACGTGTTCGACGAGATCGCCCGCGTCGCGCGGGCGTTCGTCGACCGCCACGCGGCGACGTGATCGCCCTCGCGTGATCGCGTCGATCAGGCTGCGCGACGCGGTGCGCCCGCCGTCGCTTGCCGAGGCACGACGAAGCCGAAGTATGCGGCGCCAGCGGCGAGCAGCAGGTGCAGCCAGATGTCGTGGCTGTGCAGCGGCACCAGCCCGAAGGTCGTCTGCAGCACCGGGAGGAGCCCCATCACGACGAAGAGCGCATAGATCACCGCGACGCTGCGGGCGTAGGTGATCGCGGCAGCGGTGTTCTTGTACACCGCGAGGCCCCAGACGCCGAATATCAGATGGACGATGTTGTGCAGCACGTTCACCGGGAACAGGCCGAACAGCCTGCCGGCTCCGGCCGTCACTCCGAGCTCTGGGTCGCCCGGCTCGAGCGGCGTGACGAAGCCCGGGATGAACCCGGCGATACCGATGAGCAGGAAAACGATTCCATAGACCAGCGCGAAGTTGCGGATAGTCATAGCGCTCTCTCCCTACGATGGCCGAAGCTTCGGGCGTCACGCGGGGTGCAAGAGCCATGCCACGAAATGCGCCGGTGCCGGGTTGTCGCCGCGGATTCGCGGCGGCGGGCGACGCGGCAGCGCGCACCGGCGATGCCGCTTACACTTGCGGTTGGTGTCGCGCGGCTCTGCGCCGGGCGCTCGCCGCAGGCTTCGCGGCGAAGTACGTGACGGCGTAGACGTCGAGACGGCCGAACAGCTTTCGCTCGACGGCCGTGCCTTTGAAGCAATCGAAGCGCTCGACGCAGCGCACCGCCTCGAAGCCCGCGCCCGCGAGGAGCGCGGGCAGGTCGTGCGCGACGACCGCGCCCGCGACGCACGCGGCCCAGAGCTCCGCGTTGCAGCGCGCGACCGGCGCGAGCTCGCGGCTCACGACGACGTCGGCGAGGTACAGCCTGCCGCCCGGCTTCAGCACGCGGGCGACCTCGTCGAGCACGCGTCCCTTGTCGGGCGCGAGGTTCAGCACGCCGTTCGAGATCACGTAGTCGACGGTCGCGTCCTCGATCGGCAGGTCCTCGAAGCTGCCTTCGCGGATCTCGACGATCGAATCGAGACCCGCTTCGACCGCGGCCTCGGCTGCGCACGCTCGCATCGCCGGCGTCAAATCGACACCGATCGCGCGGCCGGTCGGGCCGACTCGCCGCGCGGCGAGCAACAGATCCATGCCGGCGCCGCACGCGTGATCGAGGACGACGGCGCCCGGGTCGAGCGGACCGATCCGGAACGGATTGCCGACCCCGGCGAACGGCGCCGTGCTCCGAGCGGGGAGCGTGCGAAGCTCCTCTCTCTCGTACCGGAGGACTTCGACCGCGTAGTCGATCCCCGTCCGGAAGTGGAAGCCGCTCGCCGGAGCGCGTGCGACCCGGTCGTAGGTCGCTCGCACGCGCTCCTGCAGGCGCTCCACGTCGAGATCGATCGGGGTGCTGGCGCTCATTCGGCCCCTCCGCGCCGGGTCAGACCGGCAGCGACACGAGCTGCACGAACGAGACGCCGTAGGCGACGACGATCGCTGCCACGATCAAGCTGCAGAGCGCGCGGGTCGTATGCTTGCTGGTCATCCCGTTGTCCTCCATAGATGCCTTGACGACTCGGTTCCCTCGGAGGCCGCGGCCCCCGTTCGGGCGGCGCCGTCCATGGGTGCCAATCTAGGAGGCGCGCGTAACGGCGCGATGTCCCGCGAGACATTTTTTGTATCGGTTCGTAACGCTCTATACTGCGCGGCACACAGGGGGAACCGGGGATGAGCGAGAGCGGCTGCATTCTGATCGTCGACGACGATCGAGCGACGCGGCAGATGCTCGTCGAATACTTGCGCTCCCACGGCTTCAAGACGGTCGAAGCCGACGGGGGCGTCGCGATGCGAGAGGCGATCGAGCGCGATCCCCCGGACGTCGTGCTGCTCGACATTCGATTGCCCGGCGAGGACGGGCTCACGCTCGCGCGCTATCTGCGAGAGCGCTACGACGTCGGGATCATCATGGTCACCGGCGCGGGCGAGGTCATCGACCGCATCGTCGGCCTCGAGGTCGGCGCGGACGACTACGTCGCAAAGCCGTTCGATCCGCGCGAGCTGCTCGCGCGGGTCAAGAGCGTGCTCCGGCGGCTGCAAGCGCGGCCCGCCGGGAACGCTCCGGCGCCGACGGCGGCCGCTCGCCGCGTGCCGATCGGCCGTTGCGAGCTCGATCTCGACGCCTATCGGCTCGTCGACGGCGACGGCCGCGAGGTGCCGATCACGGCGATGGAGTTCGAGCTGCTGAAGGTGTTCGTCGACCACCCCGGCAAGGCGCTTTCCCGCGACCGGATCCTCGAGCTCACGAAGAACCGCCAATGGGAGCCGTTCGACCGGTCGATCGACATCCGGATCGCGCGCCTCCGGCGCAAGGTCGAGGCCGATCCGGAGAATCCGACGGCGATCCGCACGGTGCGCGGCGTCGGCTACATGTTCGTTCCGCCGGCGAAGTAGCGGCGCCTGCCGCCCGTTTGTTTCTCCTTTGTAACAGCCGATCTTCCGTCGTGTAACAGTCGGGCGGAGGCGGCTTGGCCGTGTCTATACTGCCGTCGTCGAAGCAAGCACTCGCACGCGCCATGAGCACGACGGATCTGCCTATCGATGGGACCGCCAACGACACCTCGCTCGAGGCGCTGCGCGAAAGCGAAGCGCGGCTGCACCAGGTGGTCGACAACACGACGGCCGCGGTGTTCGCGAAGGACTCGAAGGGCCGTTACCTGCTCGTGAACCGCGAGTTCGAGCGGCTGTTCGGCCGCTCCGCGGCGGAGCTCGTTGGCCGCACCGACCGCGAGCTCTTCCCGCCGGAGCTCGCCGCGCGCCTGCGGCACAACGACCTGCGGGTGCTGCTCGAGCGGCGCGCGATCGAGTTCGAGGAGACGCTCGAGTTCCACGGCGAGGAGCGGACGTATCTGTCGGCCAAGTTTCCGCTCGTCGACAGCAGCGGTCTGCCTTACGGGATCGGCGCGGTCGCGACGGACATCACCGAGCGCAAGCGCATCGAGGACGCTCTGTCGAGCGCGGCGCTCGCCGTGTCGACGACGAAGGGCGAGACGCTGTTCGTCGAGCTCGCGCGCTACCTCGCGACGATCCTCGACGTCGAGTGCGCGTTGATCGCGGCGCTCCGCGACGAGGATCCGGAGTCTCTCTACATGCTCGCGTGGTACGTGGACGGCGAGGTGCAGGAGTGCTTCTCGTATCCGCTCGCGGGCACCGCGTGCGAGACGGTGGTCGGCAAGGGATTTCAGATCTATCCCGCCGGCGTGAGCGAGCTCTTTCCGAACGACGACGACTTCGGCCGCATGGGCATCGAGAGCTACGCCGGCTACCCGCTCGAGGACGCGAGCGGCAAGGCGCTCGGCGTGATCTCGGTGCTGTCGCGGCGGCCGCTCCACCGCCGGAGCTTCATCGAGTCCGTGTTGAAGATCTTCGCGGTGCGCGCGTCCGCTGAGCTCGAGCGGATGCAAGGCGAGGCGGCGCTAAAGGCCTCCGAGCTGTCCTATCGCGGCATTTTCGAGGCGAGCGACGATGCGATCTTCGTGCACGACTGGAACACCGGCGCGATCGTCGACGTGAACCCGCGCGCCTGCGAGACGTACGGCTGGAGCTACGAGGAGATGCTCGAGGTCTCGCTCGACGACATGAGCTCCGGCGTGCCGCCGTACACCGCCGACGAGGCGCTCCGCCTGATCGAGGAGGCGAAGAGGAAGGGCTCGGCGCGCGCCGAGTGGCACCGGAGGAACAAGGACGGCAGCCTGCACTGGGACGACGTCCTGCTGAAGAGCGCGACGATCGGCGGGCAGCCGCGGATCCTCGTGTTCACCCGCGAGATCACCGAGCGGAAGCTCGCCGAGGAGCGCCGCCAGCGGCTCGAGGCCGAGCTGCGCCAGGCGCAGAAGATGGAGGCGATCGGCCAGCTCGCGGGCGGCATCGCCCACGACTTCAACAACCTGCTGACGAGCATCATGGGCTACGTCGTGCTCGCGATCGAGCGGCAGGCGCAGTGGGGCGACGAGCGGCTCGCGAGCTACCTCGCGAACGCGCACGAATCGTGCGAGCGGGCGAGGAACCTGATCGAGCAGATGCTGATGTTCAGCCGCGGGCAGAAGGGCGCGCCGCGGCCGCTGTCGCTCGCGCCGCTCGTCGAGCGCGCGCTCGGCATGCTAGCGCCGCAGTTGCCGGACGGGCTCGTCGTCGAGACCGCCCTCGACCCGGACGCGCCGGCCGTGAACCTCGATCCCGTGCAGCTCGAGCAGGTGATCATGAACCTCTGCGTCAACGCGCGCGACGCGCTCGGCGGAGCCGGCACGATTCGCGTGAGCGTCGGCGCGACGGAGGTCGATCACGCGGTCTGCACCGCGTGCCGGCAGCAGGCGAACGGATCGTTCGTCGAGCTCGCGGTCGCGGACGACGGTCCGGGTATCGCACCGGAGGTGCTGGACCGCATCTTCGAGCCGTTCTTCTCGACGAAGGAAGTGGGTAAGGGCGCCGGGATGGGCCTCGCGACGCTGCACGGCATCGTGCACGAGCACGACGGCCACGTGCTCGTCGAGACGGCGCCCCGTGCCGGCGCCCGCTTCCGGGTGCTGTTCCCGGCGCTCGCGCGGACGGCGCGCGTCGCCGCGTTGCCGTCGGCCGCGCGAGCGGCTCCCGAGGTGGCCCCGGCCGAGCGGCTCGACGGCAGCGTGCTCGTCGTCGACGACGAGCAGACCGTCGGGGAGTTCATGCGCGAGCTGCTCGCGACGTGGGGGCTCGAAGCGACCTACGTCGCGCGGCCGCGCGAGGCGTTCGACATCGTCGCGCAGAATCCGGCGCGCTTCGACCTCGTCATCACCGATCAAGCGATGCCGCGAATGACGGGGCTCGAGCTCGCGCGGGCGCTCCGCGCCGTGCGTCCGGACCTGCCGGTCGTGCTCTACACCGGCTTCGGCGATCAGGTGTCTGCCGCGGAGCTCGACGCGGCCGGCGTGCGCGCGCTGCTCGGCAAGCCGGTGCAGCCGCAGAAGCTCTCGGCCGTGCTGCGCGAAGCGCTCGGCTGAGCGCGGTTCCGTCCGCCGTCTCTTTGCGGCAATAATCCGCCTGGGGTGCCCGCTCCGCGAGCCGCGCGGGGCCATGCGACGGGGGATGACATGCCGAATCCGCTCTGCCGTTTCCTCCTTTCGTTCGTTGCGGCTGCAGCGCTCGCAGGCTGCGGCGGCGGCGTTCCGGCCGGCTCGGCCGACACGGCGCGCGCCGACGAGCCCGCCCAGAGCGCGTCGCTCGCCGCGCTCGAGCAGCGGATCGCCGACCTCGAGCGGCGCAAGACGCGGATCGAGGACTTCAACGCGATCAAGCGCCTCCAGCGCGCCTACGGCTACTACGTCGACGAGGCGCTCTGGGACGAGGTGGCCGATCTGTTCGCCGAGGACGGGACGATCGAGATCGGCCTCGACGGCGTGTACGTCGGCAAGCGCCGCATCCGGGAATATCTCTACGCGCTCGGCGGCGGACGGCAGGGGCTCGCCGAAGGCGAGCTGAACGAGCACATGCAGGTGATGCCGGTGATCACGCTCGGCGCGGACGGCACGAGCGCGAGGGGCAGATGGCGCACGATCGTGATGGCCGGCAAGCTCGGCGAGCAGGCGTTCTGGGGCGAGGGTCCGTACGAGAACGAGTACGTGAAGGAGGACGGCGTCTGGAAGCTGAAGTCCGTCCACTGGTACCAGACGGTGATCGCGCCGTACGAGACCGGCTGGCAAGCGACCGCCGATCCGACCGACGGCAAGTGGGCCTCCGCGACGCTGCCGCCGGATCGCCCGTCGACCGTCGAGTACGACACGTGGCCGAGCGTCTGGCTGCCGCCGTTTCACTTCGCGAACCCGGTCGCGGCCGCGGAGCCGCTCGAAGGCCCTCGCGTCGCGACCGCGCCGACCGGCGCGCCGTTCGACGCGCTCGCGCGGCGCGCCGCTGCGGTCGACGCGGAGCTCGCGCGGCTCGAGGACGAGAACGCGATCGTCGAGCTGCAGCGGAGCTACGGCTACTACACGGACAAGCAGCTCTGGAGCGAGGCGGCCGATCTCTTCGCCGACGGCGGCACGCTCGAGATCGGCGGGTCGGGCGTGTACGTCGGCAAGGCCCGCGTGCTCGAGTATCTCCGCTCGCTCGGTCCGGAGGGCCCGCAGCCCGGCCGCCTGTTCGACCAGATGCAGCTGCAGCCGGTCGTTCACGTCGCGCCGGACGGCCGCACGGCGAAGGCGCGCTGGCGGACGTTCGCGCAGGAAGCCGTGCACGGCGAGTACGCCCGCTGGGGCGTCGGCGTCTACGAGAACGAGTACGTGAAGGAGGGCGGCGTCTGGAAGATCGCGAAGCTGCACTTCTTCACGACGATGTACACGCCGTACGAGGACGGCTGGGGCAAGACCGCGCTGCCGCTCGGCGAGCCGTCCGCCGAGCTGCCGCCGGATCGCCCGCCGAGCATCCGGTACGAAGCGTATCCGGCCGCGTTCGTCGCGCCGTTCCACTACGAGAATCCGGTGACCGGGGCGCCGCCGTACGCGGGCGAGCCGGCCGATCACGCGCCGCCGCCGGCCGCGGACGAGGCCGCGCTCGGGCTCGCGCTCGATGCGCTCGAGCGGCGCGTCGCGCGCCTCGAGGACGTGCAGCAGCTCGAGCGCTTGAACAGCGTGTACGGCTACTACCTCGCCCACAACCAGTGGGACAACCTGACCGCGATGTTCACGGCCGACGGCACGATCGAGATCGCGATGCGCGGCATCTACGTCGGCACCGCGAGCGTGCGCCGGAACCTCGATCTGTACGGCGAGCGCGGCATCCATCATGGGCTGCTGCACAACCACATGCAGTTCCAGCCGGTGATCCACGTCGCGGACGACGGCCTGAGCGCGAAGATGCGCTCGCGCGCGTTCAGCATCATGGGGCAGTGGCAGGCGTACGCGATGTGGATGGGCGGCGTCTACGAGAACGAGTTCGTCAAGGAGGACGGCGTCTGGAAGATCCGCAAGGATCAGGTGTTCAACACGTTCTTCGCGCCGTATGCGGTCGGCTTCAAGGACCTCCCGCCGCGGCCGCCGCCCGGCATCACCGAGGCGAACCCGCCGGATCTGCCGCCGTCGCTGCCGTTCGAGATGTATCCGAGCGCGTTCCTGCCGCCGTTCCACTACCCGAACCCGGTCACCGGCGCGCCGCCGCCGGGCGAGCGGTAGGCGGGCGGACGGCGGGGAGTCGCGGCTGGACAGCCGCTCCTACCCGCGTTGTTGCGGGACGCCGTAGGAGCGGCTGTCCAGCCGCGACTTCCCGGCGGGTGAGATTGTTGCGATTGCGGCTTTCCGCAAGCCCGGCCGATGGGCGGCGCCCCCCGGCCGGGGTTATAGTTGGCCGCAACCTGCCGCGCTCCCCGCGCGGACACGAGAACGAAGCTCTGGAGACTTCGATGACGAAAGACCGTGATCAGCTCGACCGCCGTTCGTTCATGGGAGGCGCACTCGGGGCCGCCGCGGGCCTGGGCACAGCCGCGCTGCTGCCGGCGACGGCCGCGGCGCAGCAAGGGGCTGCGCCGCCGGGCGGCGCGGGCGCTCGTCCGAGCGAAGTCGACATTCCGGCGGAGATGCGCCAGGCGGCGTCGCTCTACCGGCTCGAGGCCGACGTCCGCGATTGCCAGGTCGAGGGCGAGGTCCCGCGCGATCTGAACGGCGCGTTCTACCGCGTCGGGCCGGACCCGCAGTATCCGCTGCGGCCCGGGAACATTCCGTTCGACGGGGAAGGCCACGTCAGCATGTTCCGGATCAAGGACGGGCGCGTGGACTACCGCAGCCGGTTCGTACGCAACGAGCGTTATCTCGCACAGGACAAGGCCCGCAAGCTGCTGTTCCCGATGTACCGAAACCCGTCGCTCGACGACCCGAGCGTGCGGGGCTTGAGCAGGAGCACCGCGAACACGCACATCATCAATCACAAGAATCTGCTGCTCGCGTTGAAGGAGGACAGCCCGCCCGACGCGCTCGACCTGCTGACGCTCGAGACGGTGAAGCCGAAGTACACGTTCGACGGCAAGCTGCCGAGCGAGACGTTCACGGCTCATCCGAAGCTCGACTCGCACACCGGCAACATGGTCGCGTTCGGCTACGAGGCGACCGGCTTCGGCAGCGATCAGGTGTCCGTCTTCGAGATCACGCCGCAGGGCGAGTTCGTCTGGAACACGATGATCAAGGTGCCGTACGTCGGCATGCTGCACGACTTC
>CAYWGQ010000006.1:0-52087 GCA_964457725.1 uncultured Gammaproteobacteria bacterium | reverse complement strand
GCTGCATGAACGCCTGCGGCCATCACCACGTCGGCCACATCGGCATTCTCGGCGTCGACAAGCGCGGGCAGGAGTTCTTCCAGCTGACGCTCGGCGGCTCGTCCGATCAGAACGCGGCGCTCGGCGACCGCCTCGGCCCCGGGCTCGCGCAGGAGGAGGTGCCGGCGGCGATCGCGAAGATCGTCGGCGTCTACAAGACGCTGCGGCAGGACGGCGAGCGGTTCCTCGATACCTACCGGCGCGTCGGCATCGAGCCCTTCAAGGCCGCCGTGTACGACGGAGCGGCCGCGAAAGCCGCGGCGTGAGCGCGCTCGTCAAAGACGGCCGTCTGTACGACGACCCGTTCGTCGACGCGACCGGCGCCGACGAGCTGCCGGCAGACGGCGCCGTGCTCGTGAGCCTCGAGCAGTGGCAGGCGCACCGCGACGCGCTCCTCGCGCGCGGCACGCCGCTCGGGCTCAAGCTTCGGAGCGACCAGCCGCCGGACGCGATCGCCGACGACGTCGCGCACTTCGCGCTGATCGCGCTCGAGTTCCCGAAGTTCCGCGACGGCCGCGCGTACTCCTACGCGCGGTTGCTGCGCGAGCGTTACGGGTTTCGCGGCGAGCTGCGCGCGGTCGGCGAGGTGCTGCTCGAGCAGCTGCACTTCATGATCCGCGTCGGTTTCGACTGCTTCGAGATCCGCGAGCCGGATCCGCTCGCCGTCTACGAGGCCGCGCTTCACGACTTCTCCGTCTGGTACCAGCCGACCGGCGACGGCCGCGCGACGGCGATGCAGCTGCGCCACCGGCGCTGAGCGGCCGCGGTCGCGGCTGGACAGCCGCTCCTACGGAGACGGCGAGCACGGAGACGGCGGTCGCGGCTGGACAGCCGCTCCTACGGCGAGGTCGCAGCGGTCAGGGGGTGATCTCGACCTCGGCCTCGATCTCGACGGGCACGTCGAACGGCAGCTCCGCCATCCCGACCGCGCTCCGCGCGTGCGCGCCGCGCTCCGGGCCGTAGAGCTCGAGGATCAGCTCCGAGAAGCCGTTGATCACGCTCGGCTGACGGTTGAAGCCGGGCGCCGAGTTCACCATCCCGAGCACGCGCAGCCACGCCTGCACGCGGTCGAGGTCGCCGAGCGCGCGCTCGAGGCTGCCGAGCATCGCGAGCGCGGTCAGCCGTGCGGCGGTATAGCCCTGCTCGACCGTGAGATCGCGCCCGACCTTGCCGAGCGGCCCGATCATCGATCCGTCCGGCCCGACCGGGCCGTGGCCCGACACGAATGCACGGTTGCCGCGGATCCGCACGGCCTGGAACGGCAGCACGACGCCGGGCGGCGGCGCGAGCGGCGGCGGCAGCTCGAGGCCGAGCGCGCGGAGCTTTGCGCGGATCTCGCTCATTGCGGCGCGAACAGCGCCTCGAGCGCGCTGACGAGCGGTTTCATCGAATAGCTGCCGTTCGGCATCGCGGCGACCGCGACGCCCGCGGCCTCGAGCTCGGCCGCGACGACCGGTCCGACGGCCGCGACCTTCGTCCGCGCGAGGCCGGCCGCGAGCTCCGCCTCGAGCCCGCGGTCGCGGGCGACGGCCGCGAGGCGCTGCACCTGCGCCTTGCTCGTGAACGCGATCGCGTCGATCGAGCCTGCCGCGAGCGATGCGATCAGCTCGGCGACCCGGCCGTCGTCGGCCGCACGCGAGTAGACGTACGGCGCGACCGTATCGACGTCCGCGCCGCGGGCCCGCAGGTGCTCGACGAGCTTCGGCTCCTGATCCGGGCTGTAGAGCTGCACGACGACGCGCCGGCCCGCGACGTCCTCGCGGTCGAGCGCCGCGATCAGCCCTTCCGTCGTCGGCTCCGTCGGCGCGACGTCGACCGCGAGGCCGAGCCGGTCGAGCGCCCGCCTCGGTTTCGGTCCGCGCGCGATCTTCCGTGCGCCGTGCAACACGGCGACGAGCTGCACGTCGAGCCCCGCGTCCCGAGCCGTCTCGTGCAGCCGCTCGACGCCCTCGCCGGTGTAGAAGACGGCGAAATCCGGAGGAGACGCGATCAGCCGCTCGAGCCAGGCGACGATCGGCGCGTCGTCCGGCGCGTCGGCGATCGCGATGAGGGGGCAGCGGACGACCGCTGCGCCGCGCCGCTCGAGGAGCCCGGCGAGCACGTCGAGCTGACGGGTCTCGGGGACCGCGATCGTCCTGCCGCGCAGCGTCTCCGCGTCGGCCATCTGCGTTCCGCCCGGGTTACAGCGCGAGGAGCCGCTGTTGGTTCTCTTCGTGCCGCTCGGTCCACAAGCCCGCTTCGCGGTAGTACCGCACGGCGCCCGGGTGATAGGGCAGCGGGTTGTCCGGCGGCGCGACGGCTTCCGCCGAAGTCTCGCGCATCTGCACGTAGTCGCGCCGGAGCGTCTCCCAGTTCTCGTGGATCGTCTTGATGATCACGTACGCCTGCTCGTCGGGCACGTGCGTGCTCGAGTTCAGGTAATCGACGACACCGGATACGCGGGTCGGGCCGTCGAGCCCGACCGAGTTCTCGTTCGGCGTAACGGTCAACGCCTGCGACCCCGGCATCACCTCCGGGAGCTTCGCCTCGTCCGCGCCGAGCGTGAGATAGCGGATGCCGCCCGGGAGCGAGGAGTGCACCTGCAGCACGAGCGCGGTGTCGAGCCCGGTCGGCACGGCGTCCGCGCGGCCTTCGGTCAGGAGCCGCATCGCCTCCGGCAGTCCGGCGACGGTCAGCGGCACGACGTCGTCCTCGCCCAAGCCGCCGGTCGCGAGGATGCCCTTGTGGAGCTGTGCGAGCGCCGCGTTCGCGCGAAACGTGATCACGACGCGCTTGCCGCGTAGATCCTCGACGCGGCGCAGGCCCGAGTCCGCGCGGACCATGTACATGATCGGCAGCGGGAACATCATCCCGAGCAGCCGCAGGTTGCGCATCGGCTGCGGATACGGCGGCAGCCCGTGATAGGAGAGATACGAATCGATGCTGATGTTCAGCCCGAGCATGACCTCGCCGCGCTCGAGGAGCGGCAGGTAGACCGAGGAGCCGGAGAACGGGCGAATCGTCGCCCGGAAGCCTTGCTGCTCCTGGAGCACCTTCGCGAGGCCCGCCGCGACCGCATAGACGTGCGTGCCGGCCGGGTTCGATGCGATCGTCAGCTGCGGGGCAGCGGGCCCGTCGCTCGCGCCGCCGCAGCCCGCGGCGAGCGCGCAGGCGCCGTAGATCAGGAATGTTCGCCGTTGCATCACGCCCGGGAGCGTAACCGAGATACGGCCCGGTTGGAAACCGGGCCGGCGCGGCGTGCGGGCCTCAGCCGCCCGAGATGCGCCGCAGCCTCGGGAACTTCACGACCGTGCCGGGCCGGACGCTGTCGAGGTCGAGGTCCGGGTTGTACTGGCGGAGCAGCCAGACCGGCACGTCGTACCGGCGCTGCGACAGCACCCAAAGCGACTCGCCGGAGCGGACCACGTGGTCCGTCACGTCGTCGATCTGGAACGCCGAGAAGAACTGCTCCTGCATCTGCCGGTGATAAGCGAGGCGCCGCTGCTCGAACCGCGCTGCGTCGACGCGCGAGAAGTCGAGCTTCAAACGCTGACCGATCACGACCGCGCGATCGAACGGCAGCCCGTTCACGTCGCGCAGCCGCTGCGTGCGCAGCTCGAGCCAATCCGCGTAGTGCCCGAGCGTCTCGAGCGCCTGCACGCGGATCGTGCCGTCCGCGGCGACCGTGTAGTCGCTCGGGTCGGCCGCGAGATCCACCTGCACGATCGCGAGCGCGTTGCCGTCGAGGGTCTCGGCCGTGTCCGCGTCGCTCTCGCTGACCGCCGGTGCGACGCTGTCGAGCACCTCGTTCGCGACGAGCGGCGCCTCGGCCTCGTCCTCGCGGGCCGCGCCCGCGCTCGGCGGCTCGGACGGCGCTGCGACGAGCGCGAGCACCGGCTGGTCGACCGCGGCGGCGATGTCGGTCGCGACCGCGGGCCTGTCGTCGACGGCGGCCGCGGCGAGCGCGACGACCGGCTCCTCGCCGGCCGCGCCCGGCACGCGCAGTCGCTGGCCGACGTGGATCAGGTTGCGGTTGCGAAGGCCGTTCGCGGCCGCGAGCGCGTCCGGATCGACCTGCAGCCGCTGCGCGATCCGTGCAATGCTGTCGCCGCGGCGGACGACGTACGTGCCGTCCTCGGCGACCGGCGGCGGGGGCGCTTCGGCCCGCGCCGCGAGCGTCGGCGGCACGCCTTCGGCCGCGACCGGCAGCGTCAGCAGCTGGCCGGCGCGGATCAGGTCGCTGCGCAGATTGTTCGCCGCGCGAAGCGAAGCGACGCTGACGCCGTATCTGCGCGCGATCGTCGAGAGCGTGTCGCCGCTCTGGACGCGGTGCTGCACGTCGGGCCGCTGCTGGGCGTAGCGCTCGGTCGCCGGGATCGCGGCGAGGGCGGCCGCGACGCGCGGCCCGACCGTCCGCGGCACGCGGAGCGCAAAGCCGCGCGGCACGTATTTTTCGTCGGCCCAGACGTTGTCGAGGAGCGCCGGGTTCAGCGCGCGCAGCTCCGAGAGCGGCATGCCGAGTGCCCGCGCGATCGAGCTCGCCGGGATGTAGTCCTGCATCGGGACGACGACGGTGTCGGACGGCGGGTTCACCCGCAGATTCGGGAAGTACTTCTCCGGATTGCGGTCGACGTCGAGCGCGGCGAGGAACGCCGCGTAGAAGTTGCGGGAAGCGAAGCCGAAGCTGCGGCTCTGGTACTTGTCGACGATCGTGCCGATGTCGCGCGTCTTCAGCTGCTCGACGGCGCGGCGCATGCCGCCTTGGCCGTGGTTGTACGCGGTCAGCGCGAGCGGCCAGGTCTGCAGCACCGCATAGTTGTCGGCGAGCAGCCGCGCGGCCGCGTCGGTCGAGAAGAACGGGTCGCGCCGCTCGTCGACGATATGGTCGATTCGCATGTAGCGCACCCCGGTCGAGCGGGTGAACTGCCACATGCCGGCCGCGCCGACCTTCGAGTAGGCGGTCGGATCGAACGACGATTCCACGTGCGGCAGCGCCGCGAGCTCGAGCGGCAAGCCGCGCTCTTTCAGCACCTGCTCGATGTACGGCTTCCAGGTGCCGGAGCGTACGAGCCCGGCGCGATAGCGGTCGGCCTGACCGAGCTGGAAGCGGACGCGCTCGGCGGCCTGTCGAAGCTCGGCGTTCGAGACGTCGTCCGGCCAGAGCTCGAGCACGCGCCGCTCTTCGCGGCTCAGGTTGCTGCGGGCGCCGCTGCCGAGCTTTGACAGAATCTGGCGGTAGGTCCGGAGCGCGCCGTCGATGCGGTCGCGCCGCGCGCGGGGGCTCAAGCCGCGGGGCACCTCGACGGTCGCGTAGACCACGTCCATCCGGCGGTTGTCGTGGATGAAGCCCTGCTCGGTCGTGATCTCGGTGTAGACGCGCGTCCAGAAGCGGACCGCCGGCTCGAGCGTTTTCGGACGCGGGAAGGCGTCATCGGCGAGCGCCGCCGTCACGGCGACGAAGGCGGCCAACCCTGCGGCGACGCTGCCAACCGTTCTCAGCATGGAATCCCCCACCGAAGACCCTGTGTTTTGCCGGACCGACCGGCCCGACTATGTGCCGGTGCGCGTGCGGCCGTCGCTGATCCAGATCACGTCCGCCGCTTCGCCTCGTCGTGAATTGCGTCGAGGGCCGTGCGGCCGGCTGGTTTTTGCAGAGGTTATATCGGCTTGCGCCGCAATGTACAGCCGCCGCTCAACTGAGCGGGAGCATCACGTGCTCGCGGAATGCCGGCCGCTCGGCGAGCGCCGCGTGCCAGCGCTCGAGCGCCGGCAACGCCGGCCGCTCGATCGCCTCGAGCGACAGCCAGCGATGCGCGAACGCGCCGACCGGGATGTCGCCGACGGTGAAGCGATCGCCCGCGACGTACGGCCTCTGCTCGAGGTGCCGGTCGAGGATCGCGAAGGCCGGCGGAAGCTCCGCCGCGGCCGCGGCGATCGCAGCGCGGTCGCGTCGTTCGGGGGGCGTGCGAACGAGTCCCTGGAAGACGATGCCGAGCGGCCGAGCGAGCGTCGAGAGCTGCCAGTCCATCCAGCGCTCCGCGAGCGCGCGCTCCTCCGGCGACGCCGGGTAGAGCCCGCCGAAGTCGTGCTTCGCGGCGAGGTAGCGGACGATCGTGTTCGACTCCCACAAGCTGAAGTCGCCGTCGACGAGCAGCGGCACGCGGCCGTTCGGGTTCAGCGCGAGGTACCACGGCTCGTCGTTCTTGCCGTATGCGAGCCCGGCGTCGTGCCGCGCGACCGGCAAACCGAGCTCGGCCGCGCACCAGAGCACCTTCTGCACGTTGACGGAGTTCGTGCGGCCCCAGATCGTAAGCACCGCCGCGGTCCCCGGGTCAGTCGCGCGTCAGCGCGCGCACGATCGCCGCGTGCTCCGGATACCGCGCGAGCAGCACGTCGCGCCGCGGCATCTCGAAGTCGGCGAAGTCGAACCCCGGCGCGACCGTGCAGCCGCCGAAGACGAACTCGGCGCCTCCGAGCGGCCGCGCGGCCTGCCAAGTGCCGGCCGGAACGAGCGCGGTCGGCTCGCCGTGCTCGAGGTCCACCGTCAGGACCTTGCACGCGTGGCGCCCGTCCGCATCGATCGTGTGCAGCTCGAGCGGACCGCCGGCATACAGGTGCCAGATCTCGTCGCTCCAGCGCACGCGATGAAACGCGGAGCACTGCCCCTCGAGCAGCAGGTAGTAGATCAGCGAGCCCGCTGCCCGCTCGGCCGGGACGTCGGGCGGAACCCCGGGGTGGCGCAGCGTCTGCGACGCGCGATACACCTCGCGGTAATAGCCGCCTTCCGGATGCGGCTCGAGCGCGAAGCGCTCGATCAGGCGCTCGACGGCGGTCGGGGGCTTCTTGCGGGGTTCGGAAGGCATCGGCGAGGCTCATGATATTCTGCGGACGCATGAAAATCTGCCGGTACGACGGTGATCGAGTCGGAATCGTCCGCGACGGCGCGATCTTCGACGCGACGGCGGCGCTCGAGGCGCTGCCGGTCCGCCGCTGGCCTTATCCGGCCGGCGACGAGCTGATCGCGTCGCTCGACGCGCTCGCGCCGTCGCTCGAGCGCGCGGCCGACGGCGCCCGGCCGCTCGATGCGGCGAGCGTGCGGCTCGACAGTCCCGTCGCGAATCCCGCGAAGCTGATCGGCGCGCCGGTCAACTACGCGCTGCACCTCGACGAGGCGCGGAGCGACCGGGCGCTGCATCACGACGCCCCCGTGCATCCGATCGAGAAGATCGGCCTGTTCCTGAAGGCGACCTCCGCGCTCGTCGGTCCGAGCGCCGGGGTCGCGTTGCGCTTTCCCGAGCGGCGCACCGACCACGAGGTCGAGCTCGCCGTCGTGATCGGCCGCACGGCCGACCGCGTCGCGCGCGCGGACGCCCTTCGCTACGTCGCGGGTTACGCGATCGGCCTCGACATGACGCTGCGCGGACCGGAGGAGCGCAGCTATCGGAAGTCGATCGATTCCTATGCCGTCCTCGGCCCGTGGCTCGTGACCGCGGACGAGATCCCGGAGCCGCACGCGCTCGAGATCGGTCTGCGCGTGAACGGCGAGGAGCGTCAACGAGGCAGCACCGGCCAGATGCTCTTCGACGTGCCGCGGCTGATCGAGCAGGCGTCCGCGGTCTATACGCTCCATCCGGGCGACGTGCTGTTCACCGGCACGCCCGCCGGCGTCGGCGCCGTCACGCCCGGCGACCGGCTCGAAGCGTGGATCGAGCGGATCGGCACGATGACGGTGGAGATCCGCGCGGCGTAGCGCTCGCGGCGCGCGCGTGCGTTAGACTGGCGGCTCGCCTTTCTTGGGGGAAGAGGCAGTCGAGTTGGGGGGTAGACGCTTCGCCGGCGCACGAGCGGTCTCGGGCGTGCTGTGCGCGCTCTTCTGTCTCGCTGCGTTCGCCGTTCGCGCCGAAGACCGCGTCTACACGCTCAAGCTGAGCCATCACACCCCGCCGGTCCATCACCAGCACGCGGCGTTCGTTGCGTGGGGGCAGGAGCTCGAGGCGCGCTCCGGCGGCAGGCTGAAGCTCGAGATCTACCCGGCCGAGCAGCTCGGCAAGCTCTCGCAGCAGTACAACCTCGTCCGGCGCGGCGACGTCGACATCGCGATGTTCCTGCACGGCATCCCGGCAGGCCGCTTTCCGCTGATGGAGCTCACGCATCTGCCGCTCCTGTTCGACAGCGGCGAGCAGGCGAGCCGCGTGCTGATGGACCTCGTGCCGGAGTACCTCGAAGCCGAGCACCGCGGCGTGAAGATTTTGTACCTGTTCGGGCACGCGCCGGGCGTGATCCACACGCGGACGCGGCCGGTCCGCGCGCCCGAGGATCTCGAAGGGATGCGCATCCGCCATCCATCCGCGGTGATCGGCGAGGCGCTGCGCGCATGGGGCGCATCGCCGGCCGGCATGCCGCCCGGCGAGGTGGCCGAGAACCTCGACAAGGGCGTGATCGACGGCCTCGTGATCCCGTACGACGGCGTGCTCGGCTTCCGCCTCGCCCCGTACGTGCGCTACTCGACCGAGGTCTTCAGCTACGTGACGAGCTTCGCGGTCGTGATGAACCCCGAGAGCTACGCGGCGTTGCCTCCGGACCTGCAGCGCCTGATCGACGCGACGACCGGCCCAGAGAAGGCGCGGGAGACCGGCGCGCGCTGGGACGCGATGGAGGTGCCGGGCAAGCGCTACATGCAGGAAGGCGGCGTCGAGATCATCGAGCTCTCGCCGGCCGAGCGCGCGCGCTTCACCGAGGCGGCCGCGGAGATGATCGAGCGGCGGCTCGCGGCCGCGGAGGCCGAGGGGTTGCCGGCGCGCGAGTTCTTCGCGCGCGTGCAAGCGCTCGCGGCGCGGTATCGGTAACGCGCGTGGCGGCGCTCGAGCGCATCGTTCGATGCCTCCGCGTGCTCGCGGTCGCCGCGCTCGCGGCGATGATGCTCGTCACGATCGTCGACGTCGGGCTCCGCAACACCGTGAACGAGCTCGTGCTCGGCGGCGTCGAGCTCGTGCAGCTCGCGCTCGTCGCGGTCGTGTTCCTCGCGCTGCCGGATACGATCCTGCGCAACGAGCAGATCACGATCGACGTGATCGATCGCAAGGTCGGCGCGCGCGGCGTCCGGGCGCTCAAGGCCGCGGCGGCCGCGCTGACGCTCGTGCTGCTCGCGCTCCTCTTCTGGCGGATGGTGCCGGCCGCGCTCGACACGCTCGTGATCGGAGATCTCACGTCCGATCTCGGCATCCCGTTCATCTGGTACTGGCTGCCGCTCTTGATCGGCGGCGCGGCCGCGCTGCTCGCGCAGCTCGCGATCACCGTCCGCGAGCTGGCGGCGCTTCGGGACGCGCGCGAGTGAGCCCCGAGTGGATCGGCGCGTGGAGCGTCGTCGCGCTGATCGCGCTCGTGCTGCTGCGCGTGCCGGTCGCGATCGCCATGGGTCTCGTCGGGCTCGTCGGCTATGCGCTCGTCGACGACTGGTCCGCCGCGCTGAACCGGCTCGGCAACACGCCGTTCGAGCTCGCGGAAAGCTACTCCCTCTCGGTCGTGCCGCTCTTCCTGCTGATGGGCGCGGTCGCCGCGCGCTCCGGGATGAGCCGCGATCTGTTCGCCGCGACGAGCGCGGTCTTCGCGGGCCGGCGCGGCACGGTCGCGATGGCCACCGTCGGCGCGTGCGCCGGCCTCGGCGCGATCTGCGGCTCGAGTCTCGCGACGGCCGCGACGATGTCGCGCATCGCGATTCCCGAGATGCGGCGGCTCGGCTACGACGGGCGGCTCGCGGCGGGCGCCGTCGCGTCCGGCGGCACGCTCGGCATCCTGATCCCGCCGTCGGTGATCCTGATCGTCTACGCCGTGATGGCGCAGGACTCGATCGCGCAGCTGTTCGCGGCCGGGCTGATCCCGGGGCTCGTGCTGACGGCGCTGCAGATCGGCGTGATCGCCGCGCTCCTCCGCGTGCGGCCCGAGCTCGCACCGGCCGCCGGCGAGCGGCTGCGGCTCGCCGAGCGGCTGAAGGCGCTCGGCGGCATGTGGCAGATCCTCGTGCTCTTCGCCGTCTCGGTCGGCGGAATCTACGCCGGCATCTTCAGCCCGACCGAGGCGGCCGCTGTCGGCGCGCTGCTCGCGATCGCGCTCGGGTTCGCGCTGCGGCGGCTGACCGTCGGCAATCTGCTCGATGCATTCACGGAGACCGTGCGCACGACGGCCGTGCTGTTCCTGATCGTGATCATGGCGTTCGTGTACGCGTACTTCCTCGTGCTCACGCATCTGCCGCAGAGCCTCGTCGAGCTCGTGCAGGGCCTCGAGCTCTCGCCGCTCGCGGTCATGCTGCTCCTCGTCGCGTTCTACCTCGTGCTCGGCTGCTTTCTCGACTCGCTCGGGATGATCCTGATCACGGTGCCGGTGTTCCTGCCGCTCGTGCTCGGCCTCGGCTACGACTCGATCTGGTTCGGCGTGCTCGTCGTCGTCGTCGTCGAGATTGGGCTGATCACGCCGCCGGTCGGCATGAATCTGTTCGTGATCCGGGCTCAGCAGCCGGATCTCGCGATCGGCACGCTCTATCGCGGCGTGCTGCCGTTCCTCGCGGCGAACGGCTTGCTGGTCGCGCTGCTTCTCGCGTTTCCGGAGCTCGCGCTATGGCTGCCGCGCGTCCTCTACGGCTGACGGCGGCCCGGCACTGTGGCGCCGGGCAGGGCCGAATCGCTATTCTCCCGACAACCGGCCGTTTCCGTTCCAGGGGGTATTCGATGCTTGCACCGGCTCGTCGCTTCGGGCTCCTCGCCCTCGGTTTGCTCGCGCTCGCCACGCACGCCTTCGCGCTCGAGCGCGCGAAGCCGGAGGAGGTCGGGCTTTCGTCGGAGCGGCTCGAGCGCCTCAGCGCGGCGCTCGAGGGCTACGTCGAGCGCGGCGAGATCGCAGGCAGCGTCACACTCGTCGCTCGCCGCGGCCGTATCGCCTTTCTCGAAGCCGTCGGCTTCCGCGACCGCGAAGCGCGCGCCCGGATGACCGAGGACACGCTGTTCCGGATCGCCTCGCAGACGAAAGCGATCGTCAGCGTCGGTGCGATGCTGCTCGTCGAGGAGGGCAAGCTCTCGCTCTCCGATCCGGTCGCGAAGTATCTGCCGGAGTTCGCCGACACGACGGTCGCGGTCGAGCGGCCAAACGGCCGCTACACGGTCGAGCCTGCCGCACGGCCGATCACCGTGCGCCACCTGCTGACGCACACGTCGGGCTTCGACTACGGCACGGGCCCCGCGGCGGATCGCTGGCGAGACGCGGGCTTCACGCGCTGGTATTTCGCGGACCGCAACGAGCCGATGCGGGCGAGCGTCGAGCGGATCGCGAAGCTGCCGGCGGCGGCGCATCCCGGCGAGCGGTGGATCTACGGCTACAGCACCGACATCCTCGGCGTGCTGATCGAGGTCGTCGCCGGGCAGCCGCTCGACCGGTTCCTCGCCGAGCGCATCTTCGAGCCGCTCGGCATGACCGACACGCACTTCTTCGTGCCGCCGGCGAAGCGCGATCGTCTCGCGGCCGTGTACTCCTTCCGCAACGGTAAGATCGAGCGCGCGCCGGCGGACGCGACGGGGCAGGGCGCCTACGTCGACGGCCCGCGCCAGGCCTTCTCCGGCGGCGCCGGGCTCGTCTCGACCGCGCAGGACTACGCGCGGTTCCTGCAGATGATGCTCGACGGCGGCACGTTCGACGGGCGGCGGATCCTGTCGCGCAAGACCGTCGAGCTGATGACGGTCGACCATCTCGACGGCCTCGCGTACAACGCGGGCCAGGGCTTCGGCTTGGGCTTCTTCGTGGTGAAGGACGTCGGCGCCCGCGGCGTGCCCGGCTCGAAGGGCGAGTTCGGCTGGGCCGGCGCGTATCACACGACGTACTGGGTGGATCCCGCCGAGTCGCTCGTCGTCGTGCATCTGACGCAGCTGCTGCCGAGCGCCGGCGTCGACGACCACGACAAGGTTCGCGCGCTCGTCTATCAGGCGATCGACGACTAGGGGCGAGCGACGACTACGCGGCCGGCGCGCCCGCCGGCGGGCGGAGGCGCTCGAGCACGACCTGCGCGATCAAGCCGAGGCCGATCAGCGTCAGCACGAAGTTGACGATGCCGCCGACGAACGGCAGGTTCGTCGCGATCAGCACGACGACGAGCCCGGCGATCAGCGTCGCGGCATGGTGCGGCAACCCGTGCGGCGCCTGAAACAGCGCGCGCCCGATCTGCTGGGCGAGCACGATCTTCGCGAAGTACAGCCCGAGCAGCCACGCGACGAGCGCGACGACGCCGAGCGGAATGCCGAAGATCGTGACGAACGCGATCACCGCCGCGACCGGCAGCACGACGGCGGCCGCGAGCCCGAGGAGGGCGGCACGGGCGGCTTGCCCGCCGCTCGCGATCGGCACGGCGCGCAAGGTCGGCCAGAGCCACAGCAGCAGGAGCCCGGTCAGGAACGCCGCGCCGAGCCAGAGCGCCTGCCGCACGTAGAACGAGGCGGTCAGGTAACGATTGGGCTCCTCCCGCTCCTCGACGCGCGCGTCGACGATGCCGCCGATCATCGCGCCTTCCGAGCGGCGAAGGCTGCTCTCGCTCGGCAGGTGCGAGATCAGATCGCCGCCGATCCGGGCTTGCGGCAGCAGCGTCATTTCCTGCCCGAACGCCTGGACGTTGCGGCCGACCTCCCCGCCGAGCTCGAGCCCGCTCGCGAACGAGACGAGGTCCCTGCCGATCCGGCCGTGCATCGCGACGGTGTTGCCGAGCAGGGCGGCATTGCCGCCGACGCGCGCCGCGGTCCTGACCGCGACGTCGTTCGCGAAGCCGTACACGTTCGCGCCGATCGTCGCGCCGGCGAGCGTCACGTCGCGGGCGAAGCCGTAGACGTTGCTGCCGACCCCGCCCTCGACGGTCACGATCTCCGCGAATGCGACGAGGTCCCCGCCGACGCGGCCGCGGACGCTCACGCGCCGCGCGAACACGATCAGATCGCCCGTGATCTCGCCGTCGATCGACACGCTCTCGCCGAAGGCGACGATCGTATCGTCGATCGTCTCGCCCGACGGCACGATCACGAGCGCCTCGCCGCGGCGGATCTCGAGCGCGTCGCCTCTGATCGGCGCGCCGGCGGCGAGCGTCGCGGCGAGCACCGTGGCCGCGCGGAGCCGCCGCTCGCGCGCGCGCCGCCGGACGATGTCGATGCAATGCCGGCTCGCGATGCTCATGATCCACGCCCCGAACGGCCTCTTCGGGTCGTGGGTCGCGAAGGCGCGCCGCGCGCGCATGAACACTTCCTGCGCCGCGTCGGCCGCGGAGAACCCGTCGCCGACGATCTGCCGGCAGAGCCCGTGCACGCGCCGGTAATGCAAGCGATAGAGCTCGGCAAAGCCATCCTACGCGCTCATCCAAGGTTCCGCTGCCGATTCCTCGCTAGGTGATACGACCGGCCGCCGCCCCGTATTACGGGCCACCGCGCGGGCTGGTATCTTTGGCGCCCCGCCGCAATCGATCCGCCGCTTTGCCGCCGCCGACTCACGCGTCCACGCACCGCCCGGTGCTCGGCATCGTGCTGAAGCTCACGTCCGTCGTGCTGCTTTCGAGCATGGCCGCGTGCGTGAAGTATCTCGGCACCGCGATACCGCCCGGGCAGATCATCTTCGTCCGCGGGCTGATCTCGATCGTCGTGCTCGCGGCAATCGCCGGCGCGAGCGAGGGCCTGCACCTGCTCGGCACGCGAAATTGGCGCGCGCACGCGTCGCGGTCGCTCGCCGGGACGATCAGCATGTTTTGCTGGTTCACGGCGCTGACGCTGATTCCGCTCGCGGATCTGACTGCGATCACGTTCACGGCGCCGATGTTCCTGACGGTGCTCGCGATGCTGTTTCTCGGCGAGCGCATCCACCGCTACCGCTGGACCGCGCTCGCGCTCGGCTTCGTGGGCGTGCTGATCATGATCGGCCCGCACCTCTCGTTCGGCGGCAGCGTCGCGGGCGTCGGTCTCGGGCTTTCCGCGGCCGTGTTCTCGGCGCTCGCGATGCTGTTCCTGCGGAGCATGAGCGGCGGCGGCGGCGAGCACGCGATCACGATCACGTTCTACTTCTCCCTGACCTCGATGGTCTGCGCGGCGGCGACCGCGCTCGCGGGCTGGCCGATGCCGGACGCGGAGCAGTGGGCCGTGATCGTGCTCGGCGGGTTCTTCGGCGTGTTCGGGCAGCTGCTGATGACGTTCTCCTACCGCTACGCGGAAGCCTCGACGATCGCGCCGCTCGATTACGCTAACCTGCTGGTCGCGGTTGGCTACGGTTATGCGCTCTTCGACGAGGTGCCGGGGACGTCCACGTGGATCGGCGCGCCGCTCGTGATCGCGGCCGGTCTGATCATATTGTGGCGCGAGTATCGGCGGCGCGTGCCGCCCGCCGTGCCGGGCGCGCTGCCGAACGGCTGAGACGGCCGGTTGGGGTATGCTTGCTCTGGGTTTCGGGAAGGAATCGGATATGACGGCAAGGAATCCGCACCGGCATACGCTCCGCGCGCTCGCGCTCGTTCTCGCCGCGGGTGCGGCCGGCTGCGCGACGCAGCCCGCCGCCGCGCAACCGCCCGACCGTGGCGATACGGAGCGGCGCCCGACGGTGACCGTCAGCGCGAGCGCAGACGTCGCCGTGCCGCCGGATCAGGCGGTCGTCCGTCTCGGAGTGCTCGGCGAGGGCGCGACCGCGGCGGACGCGCAGACGCAGGTGAATACCACGATGGCGCGGATACTCGACGCGATCGAGCGGCGCGGCATCCCGGAGCGCTCGATCCGCACCGAGGACCTGTCGCTGTATCCGGTGTACGGCGACCAGACCGCGCCCCGTCAGGGACGTCCGAGCGAACCGCGGATCGTCGGCTATCGCGCGAGCAACGTCGTCAGCGTCACGCTCGACGACCTGGACGCGATCGGCGGCGTGGTCGACGCGAGCGTCGAGGCGGGCGCGAACCAGCTGCAGGGCATCACGTTCCGGGTCCGCGACGACGCCGCGGCGCGCGCGGACGCGCTGCGCCGCGCGGCGGCCCGCGCGCGCGACGAGGCCGAGGCGCTCGCGCGGGCGATGGGCATGCGGCTCGACGGCGTCGCGCAGGCGGTCGCGGGCGGCGGCGGCGCGCCGCCGCCGATGCCGATGCTGCGGATGGCGGCCGAGGCCGACGCGAGCGTGCGGCCCGGCGAGGTGCAGGTCGGCGCGGGCGTGACGATCACGTACTACCTCGCGCCCGGCAGGAACTGACGCGCCCGCGCCGAACGCGCGTCTTCGGGGCTTCGTCAGCGGGGCTCGATCCCGGCGAAGCTGTCGGGATCGACGCTCTGCACGCGTCCCGCGAGCTTGAAGATCTTCAGCAGCACGGCGACTCGCATCCACATGCCGTTGCGCTCCTGACGCCAGTACATCGCGCGGGGATCCGCGTCGACGAGCCGGTCGATCTCCGGCCCGCGCGGCAGCGGGTGCATGACGATCGCTTCGGGCCTCATCCGCTGCAGCTCTGCGGGGCCGATGCTGAAGCGCGAGAGGTCGACCGCCCGCGATTCGCCCGCGACGTCCCACTCGGACTGCATCCGCGTGACGTAGAGCGCGTCGAGGTCCGGCAGCACCGCGTGCAGCTCCTCGGTCTCGACGAACGGAATGCCCTGCTCGGCGAGGTGGTTCTTCACGTCGCCTTCCATCGCGAACTGCCGCGGCGCGATGAACACGAGCTTCACGTCGGCGTAGTTGTGCATCAGGTAGCAGAGCGAGCGCACGGTGCGGCCGCGCTTGAGGTCGCCCATCATGCCGATGACCTTGCCGTCGATGCCGCCGCGCGCCTCGAAGCTGCGGTCCAGCGTGTAGATGTCGAGCAGCGCCTGCGTCGGGTGCTGATCGCTGCCGCTGCCGGCGTTGATCACCGGGATCGGGCGCGGGATCGAGTTCATCAGCTTCGCGGCGAGCGCGGCCCGGCCGGGCTCGCGCGTGCGCATGATGATCACGTCGACGTACGAGCTGAACGTGCGGATGCTGTCCTCGAACGTCTCGCCCTTGACCTCCGACGACGTCGACGGATCACGGATCTCGTTCGTGCTCATCCCGAGGATGTGGCAGGCGCTGTTGAACGACAGGAACGTCCGGGTCGACGGCTGCGTGAAGTAGAGCATCGCCTGCTGCGTCGGCAGCATGCGCTTCAGGTACAACGCCCCGGCCGGGTACTTCGCGATGCGCCGGACCCGCGTCGCGAGCTCGCAGAGCTCGTTCAGCAACGAGCGCTCGAAAGTGCGCGGGTCGATGACGTGGAAGAGATCCGGGGCGGCGGCGGGGGTGGCGGTCTCGTCTTGGCGGATCTCTGGCTGCAGCATCGGCTTGCCTACGGTCGTCGGCCGATTTTACGCGCGTTCGCCGCTTTGTAGGAGCGGCCGTCGAGGCGCGGCCCTTCGAGCGGTCCTGGTAGAGTGCGCGCCATGAGTCGCCGCCGCTCCCGGAGCCGCCACGCCAAGCGCAAGGGGCGCGGGCGCTGGCCGCGCCTGCGCTTCGAAAGGCCTCGCTGGCTCGGGCGGCAGCGGCTCAGGCGCTGGTGGAAGGCGTTCCGGCGCCTGCCGGCCTATCTCAAGCTCGCGTTCGGCGCGGGCGCGATGGTCGCGATCTGGGTGGCGGCGAACTTCACCTACCAGGCCGTGCGCAAGCCGTCCGAGCTGCTCTTCCCGGTCAGCGATCGCCTCTACAAGACTCCCGCCGAGACTTGGCGAAGCTACGGCCGGCTGTTCGAGAAGCACTCGACCGCGACGATTACGCCGGAATTTCTCGCGGCGCTCGCGCAGGTCGAGGCGTCCGGCAACCCGATTGCGCGCACGTACTGGCGCTGGCGTGTGACGCTCGATCCGTTCGAGATCTATCGGCCCGCGTCGAGCGCGGTCGGCATGTACCAGATGACCGACGGCACGTTCGCGGAGGCGCGCCGCTACTGCATCCACGACCACCGCGTCGTCGAGGACGGGCCTTGGCACGATTGGCGCTCGTGCTGGTTCAATGCGCTCTACACGCGGATCGTGCCGTCGCACGCGATCGAGCTGACGTCGGCCTACCTCGACAGGAAGGTCGCGGAGATTCTCGCGCGGCAGGGGCTTCGGTCCGCGAGCCTGGCGCAGCGGCAGAATCTCGCGGCCGTCGTGCATCTGTGCGGCGCGGGCGCCGGCGCGCGCTACGCCCGCGGCGGCTTCCGCTTCACGCCCGGCGCGCGCTGCGGCGATCATCACGCCGCGGCCTACGTCGCCCGGGTCGCCGCGCTGCAGAAAACCTTCGCCGCTCGGCACGGCGGCTCGTGCGGCGCGGACTGCGGCGGCCGCGCGTTGACGACCCGTTCGTCGTCTTAGGAAGCCCGCGCGCTATTGCTGCGCTTCGACCTGCCGCGGCGGCCGGTCGCCTTCGAGCACGTCGTCGACCCAGGTCATCGCCGCCTGCACGGTCGGGAAGCCGATCGTGCTGATCAGCAGCAACAGCGCGTGGCGGACCTCGTCGGCGCTCGCGCCGGCCTCGAGCGCGCGGCGTGCATGGCTGTGCACCGCGCCCTCGGAGCGCACGGCCGCCGCGGCCGCGAGCTGGATCAGCTGCCGGTGCTTCTCCTCGAGCGGTCCCGCGTTCGTCGTCGCGGCGCCGAGCGCCTCGACCGCCTGCATCAGCTGCGGGTACTGGCGGCGTATTCGCTGATAGTGCTTCACGGGTACCTTGTCCATCGCGCGCTCCTCCACCCTGCTGCCGACGATCGTCGCACGAACGCACGCGCGTTGCCGAGCGCCGCTGTCGCCGTCGTGCGTCACTTTGCCGCGCGGCGACGGGCCCCCTACGATCGGCCGCTTCTCGAGCCATAGGGACGTGCAGTGCATCGACGACGGCGAACGCGGGCGGCCGTCGCCGCGCTGGCGGCGTGCGCCGCCACGTCGGCAGCGTTCTGCGCCGGGGCACAGCCGGCCGGCGACGAACGGCCGCTCGAGGAGCTGCCGTTGCCGTACGCGGGCGCGCCGCGCGAAGGGCCGGAGATTCCGGACGGCCTCCACGCCGCGCCGCCGGCAGAGCCCGAGATCGGCAACGACGACGTGCTCGCGATGACGGCGGCGGGCTTCGCGCCGAGCACGATCGTCGCGGCGATCCGCGCGAACGACACCCGCTTCGACGTCGCCCCGTCCGCGCTCCTCGCGCTGAAGGAGGCCGGCGTCGCGGACGCCGTTCTCGAGGCGATGCTCGAGGCCGCCGCGGCGAAGCGCGCCGCCGCGGCCGGCCAGCCGGCGTCGTCCGCGCCCGGGGCGTCCGAGCCCGCCGCGGACGGCACGGCAGAAGCTGCCGGCCAGGTCTCCGCCGAGACGGTCGCGCTGCTCGCGCAGATGGTCGGGCAGCTCGCCGCGGCGCAACCGGCGGAGCCCGCCGAGCGGGGCGCCGAGTCACCCGCCCTCGATCGGGCGCCACCCGCACCCGACGTGCCGCAAGCGTGGCTCGCGCGCGGCGACGAGCGTCTGCCGCTCGAGCCCGCCGTCGCCGAGGTCGCGCTGACCGACAGCCGCGGCCTCGGCGGCAATGCGCTGCGCACGCTCCAGGGGCTTGCCGGCAAGGCGCTCGCATTCGCGAACCCCGCGCTCGGGCTCGCGAGCACGCTCGGCGGCTTCCTGCGGCAGAACGACGAGGAGCAGACGGCCGTCTGGGCGTTGCCGGGCCCCTCCGCGAGCCGCGCGTTCGATCCGAGCCCGGTGTTCGAGATCGAGTTCGGCGCGATCCCGGGCGTGAACCCGGACGAGTACCGGCCGGCGATCGTGCGGCTCGTGCCGACGAGCGACAACTACCGCCTCGTCGGCGCGGCCGAGGCAGTCGGCGGCCCGGCCGGCCTCGAGCCGACCGGGCCGATCGTCGAGGAGCCCGTGCCGGCCGTGCTGACGCGCGTCGACCGCGGGCGCTATCGCGTCGCGCTCGACGCGCCCCTCGGCCCCGGCGAGTACGCGCTCGTGCTGCGGCCGCTCCCGAAGAAGGAGCGCGGGCGCCGCCGCGGCGGAGGAGACAGCTCGCTCGGCGCACTGCTCGGCGGCGGTGCGAGCCGGATCCTGTATCTGACCTGGGATTTCTCCGTCGTCGCGTAAGCCGCGACTCGGCGACTTGGCACGATCGATGCTGTCGTCGCCGAGGACGGAGCCGGAGGAGCAGCGCGATGATTGCACACACCTCGTTGCCGGTCAGCGATTACCGCAGGTCGAAGGCGTTCTTCGAGCGCGCGCTCGCGCCGCTCGGTTACCGCAGCAACATGGAGTACGGCGAGGCGGCCGGCTTCAACGACGGCAAGAACACCGATTTCTGGATCTCGCGCGAGGACACCGTCGTGCCGCTGCACGTCGCGTTCGAAGCGAAGAGCCGCGAGGAGGTCGAGGCGTTTCACCGCGCGGCGCTCGACGCCGGCGGCAGAGACAACGGCGGCCCCGGCTATCGCGACTACTGGCCGGGCTACTACGCCGCGTTCGTCCACGACCCCGACGGCCACAACGTCGAAGCGGTCTGGTACGACTACGGCAAAGCGGGCTGAGACCGCGCGCGGCCGCGCCCGCCGCGGTGCTGGGCGGCCGCGCGCGCTCGTGCTCCAATAGCACGCCGCCGCCGGCGGGGCGGCTTGCATGCGAGCGCGAGCGAAGATGATCGACCTCTACACGTGGAGCACGCCGAACGGCCGGAAGATCTCGATCATGCTGGAGGAGCTCGGTGAGCCCTACCGCGTGCATCCGGTCGACATCCGCCGCGGCGAGCAGTTCGCGCCCGAGTTTCTCGCGGTCAATCCGAACGGCAAGATTCCGGCGATCGTCGACGACAACGGCCCCGACGGCGAGCCGATCTCGCTGTTCGAATCGGGCGCGATCTTGATCTATCTCGCCGAGAAGCACGGGAAGCTCTTGCCGGCCGGCGGGCGCGCGCGCCACGAGACGCTGCAATGGCTGATGTTCCAGATGGGCGGAGTCGGGCCGATGTTCGGGCAGACGCACCACTTTCTCCGTGCCGCGAAGGAGCCCGTGCCGTACGCGATCGAACGCTATACGCGCGAGACCCGGCGGCTCTACGGCGTGCTCGACGGAGCGCTCGGCAAACGAGAGCACCTCGCCGGCGAATACTCGATCGCCGACATCGCGACCTATCCGTGGGTCGCGCGGTTCGAATGGCACAAGGTGAATCTCGCCGACTTCCCGAACGTGCTGCGCTGGTACGACGCGCTGTCGAAGCGCCCGGCCGTCGCGCGCGGGATGGACGTGCCGCCGGTCGCGCAGTAATCGGGGCCGAGCGGAACGCTCTCGGCGCCGATACGGATTGTCGGGCGCCCCGGTTCCATGGGCCCGAATTTTCGTGGATCATGCTTCGAGGCTTCGACAGAACGAGAACGCGGAGAACCAGATGAGCCGATCCGTATTGCTGCGAGCCGCCGCCGGCGCGGTGGCTCTGGGTATCGCTGGACAAGCCGCGTCGCAGCCCGCGGCGCTCTATCAGGAGACGAGCTACAAGGGGCGCGAGATCGGCCGCTTGACCGGCGACGTCTACTACGCGCGGATGGACGATTACCTCTCCGCGTTCATCGTCACGTCCGAGGGCGTCGCGCTGGTCGAGCCGGTCAGCACGGATTTCGCGACGTGGGTGAAAGGCGAGATCGCGAGCCGCTTCGGCGTACCGGTGCGCTACGTGATCTACAGCCACTCGCACGGCGATCACGCGTCCGGCGCCGCGGTCTTCGCGGACACGGCGGAGATCATCGCGCACGAGAGCCTGCTCGACCTGCTCGCGATGCCGCCGGCGAGCACGCCGCTGCCGGACAACGCCCGCGGGCAGGACGCCAACGGCAACGGCCGCATCGAGCGCGCCGAGGCGCAGGGCCGGATCGCGGCGCTGTTCGACGCGTACGATCAGGACGAGGACGGCGCGTTGACGGGCGCCGAGCTCGCGCGCGGACCGCTGAAGTACGTTGCGCAGCCGACGCGCACGTTCACCGACCGGCTCGACTTGACGCTCGGCGGCAAGCGCATCGAGGTGATCTCGATTCCGACCGACCACGCGCCGGACAACACGATCGTCCGCTTCGTCGACGGCACGAACGCCGTGTTCGCGTCCGACTGGATCACGAACGGCCGCACGCCGTTCGGCCCGAACATCGCGCTGCCGTCGGAGCTCGAGAAGATCCGCATGGTCGAGGCGATGGATTTCGAGCACTTCATCTGCAGCCACGGCCGGCTCGGCACGAAGGCGGACGTCTCCGCGAACCTGCGGTACCGCGAGGCGGTGCGCGACGCGGTCGCGGCCGCGATCGCCGCCGGCAAGTCGCTCGAGGAGACCCGCGACACGGTGCTGATGGAGGACTACGCCGACTGGGAGTTCGCCGAGCAGCAGCGGCCGTTGAACGTGGCCGGCACGTATCGGCTGCTGACCGCCGCGAACTGATCGCGGCGAAGTCCCGGAAAGTTCCGCTGCGACGGCCGCGTATCCCGCGGCCGTCGTCTTTTCGGGTTCTCGAACGAGAGCGGCGTCCCGTTACTCGCGCGGCAACGCGAGCGCGACGAGCTCGGCCGGATGCTCCCGGCCGCCGATCGCGACGACGACGTATTGCCGTCCCTCGTGCAGATAGGTCATCGGTGTGCCGTTCGCGCCGGCGCCGAGATCGATCTCCCAGAGCCGCTCGCCGGTCGCCTTGTCGAGCGCCTTGAACTTCGTGCCGCCGGCGCCGGGCGGCGTGCGGCCGGTGTTCGCGTCGCCCTCGGTCACGAACAGCAGGGTCTTCGTCGCGATCACGCCGGACGGCACGGCCTCCCCGAGCGGCGGGAGATCGAGGTGCGCGATCGCAGGGTGGTCGCGCGGGCCGTCGCCGTTCGCGACCATCCACGCGATCTCGCCGCGCCGCAAGTCGAGCGCGGTCACGCGGCCGTACGGCGGCTTCACGAGGGGCAGTCCTCGCGGGCCGTCGATCAGCGGCCGGCGGCCGGCGCGGTAGCGCAGGTTCGTCTGCGCCGGGTCGCCCGGCACGAGGTCGGCGACGAACGGCACCGTGCGGGACGGCACGTACAGCATGCCGGTATCCGGATCGAACGCGCCGCCGTGCCAGCTCGGTCCGCCGGTCGCGCCCGTCAGCTGGATCGTGCCGAGCTTGTCGCCGGGGCCGTCGCCGCGGATCGACGGCGGCGTGAAGAGCGGTCCGGTCACGTAGCGCGAGACGATCTCGAGCGCCTCGCGCTTCAGCTCCGGCGTGAAGTCGATCAGGTCGTCCGCGGTGATGCCCTGGAGATCGATCGGCGGCGGCTTCGTCGGGAACGGCTGCGTCGGCGACGCCACCTCGCCCGGCACGGTCGACGCGGGCACCGGCCGCTCCTCGATCGGCCAGACCGGCTCGCCCGTCTCGCGGTCGAGCACGAACACGAACGACTGCTTCGTCAGCTGCGCGAGCGCACGGATCTCGCGGCCGTCGACGGTGATGTCGATCAGTATCGGCGCCGCCGGCAGATCGTAGTCGAAGAGGTCGTGGTGCACCGTCTGGAAATGCCAGACCCGCTCGCCGGTCGCCGCGTCGAGGCACACGATCGAGCTCGTGTAGAGGTTGTCGCCGAGCCGATGCCCGCCGTACATGTCGTTCGTCGGGCTCGACGTCGGCACGTAGAGATAACCGAGCGATTCGTCGGCGCTCATCATCGACCAGACGTTGCCGGCGCCGGTGTAGCGCCACGAGTCGTCCTTCCAGGTCGCGGTGCCGGGATCGCCGTCGCGCGGGATCACGCTGAACGTCCAGCGATGCTCGCCGGTGCGGACGTCGTACGCGCGCACCGTCCCCGGCGCGCCTTCCTTGCGCGCGGCCGAATCCTGCTCGAGCATCGACGAGCCGACGACGACGACGTCGCGGACGACGAGCGGCACACCGCCCCAGCGGTAGCGCTGGCCGGGCTCGTTCAGGTCGACGTTGCCGCCGTCGCCGAAGGCCTCGATCGGCTCGCCGGTCCGCGGATCGAGCGCGAACAGACGGTCGTGCCGCACGGAGAAGAGCCGAGCGTCGTCGCCGTCGCGAAAGTACGCGACGCCCTTGCCGATCATCGCGGCCGGCAGGCCGTCCGGCGCGGGCACGAGCGGCTTCTGCGTCCACAGCACGCGTCCGGTCGCCGGGTCGAGCGCCTCGACGAGCCCGAAGCCGTTCGGCACGTACAGCGTGCCGTCGACCAGGATCGGCGTCGCCATGTAGCGGTTCGAAGGGCGGGGGAGATCCGGGTGCTCGGCGAAGAGCGCGGGATCGACGTGCGGATGCCGCCACGCGATCGCGAGCCGGGCGACGTTCGAGCGGTCGATCTGATCGAGCGGCGAGTAGCGGGTCGCGCCGTTGTCGGCCGCGTAATAGCGCCAGCCGGGAGTCTGCGCGTCGCTCGATCCGGGCGCGGCCAGAGCGAGCATCGCCGAACCGAGAGCCCCGAGACACATCTGCCGCCGCATCGCGCATTCCCCCTTCCGCGTCGTACGGCGAGCACTATAGGCGAGAGGGCCTCGCCTGCGGAACTCCGTGCGCCTGCGGCCGCCGGGGCGGGTCTCTAGAATCGAAGCTAGCGGCACACGGAGGGCCACGGCGATGGATGTGTTCGACACGAACTGGCTGCCGCAGCTCGAGGTCGCGATCAAGGTGCTGCTCGCCGGGGCGCTCGGCGGCGTCGTCGGCTTCGAGCGCGAGCTCGCACAGCGGCCGGCGGGGCTGCGCACGCACGCGATTCTTGCCGCCGCCGCGGCGCTGCTCGTCGGGCTCGCCGATCTGCTCGTCGCCGAGTTCGCGACGGAGACCCGCCCGGTGCTGCTCCGCGTCGACCCGATCCGCGTGATCGAGGCGGTCGTGACCGGCGTCGCGTTCCTGGGCGCCGGCACGATCTTCCGTCATGCGGCGAGCGACGTGATCGAAGGTCTGACGACGGCCGCGTCGCTGCTCCTCGTCGCCGCGATCGGCATGGCGGTCGGGATGGGTCAGCTGCTGCTCGCGACGCTCGTTACGCTGCTCGCGCTGATCGTTCTGCGGCTCGTCGGCAGGCTCGGCAAGAGCAAGGGGAACGGCGGCTGAGGCGGGCGCTCGGCCGCGACGCGCCGCTCAACGCCGCGGCAGACGGAGCGCGAGCAGCTCGCCGGGAAACTCGGGACCGCTGATCGCGACGACGACGTACTGCTCGCCGTCGTGCAGATACGTCATCGGCGAGCCGGTCTGCGGCGCCGGCATCCGCACCGCGCCGACCTCGCGGCCGGTCGCCTTGTCGTAGGCGCGGAGCATCGCGCCGCGCTCGCCGTCGGCCATCGTCGTGTACAGCGGCTCGCCGGAGATCAAGAGCGTCGCGGTCACGAGCGTGCCGGGCGAGCCGGGTTGACCGGTGCGCGGTATGTCGAGCCCCGCGAGCAGCGGATGCTCGCGGATGTTGTCCGGCGTCGTGCCGTGCGCGATCTGCCAGAGGATCTCGCCGCGGCGCATGTCGATCGCGCTGATCGTGCCGTACGGCGGCTTGATCAGCGGCAGGCCTTGCACCGACAGCGCGAGCCGCGGCGGGCCGCGCTCGGGATCGACCGGCGGCGCCTCCCAGCGCGGCGCCTGGAATTCCGCGCGCGCGCCGCCGGAGCCGCTGCCCGAGCCGCCGCTCGTTCGCGGTCCGGTGATCGCGTTGCCCTGGATGTACGCCATGTCCGATTGCCCCGGGAACGGCGGCACGAGCCCGATGCTGACGACCGTGCCGCTCGAGGCGACATAGAGAATTCCGGTCTCGGGATCGAACGAGCCCCCGGGCCAGTTCGTGCCGCCGTTCTGGCTCGGCACGAACAGCGTGCCGAGCGGCCCCTCCGGTCGGCTGACGACCGGCGGCGTGAAGAGCGGTCCCATCTTGTGCCACGACGCGACCTCGAGCGCCTCGCGCTTCAGCTCCGGCGTGAAGTCGAGCAGGTCGTCCTCCGTGATGCCCTGCCGGTCGTACGCGGGCGGCTTCGTCGGGAACGGCTGCGTCGGCGAGTACCACTCGCCCGGCACGTCGCCTTGCGGCACCGGCCGCTCCTCGATCGGCCAGACGGGCTCGCCGGTCACGCGGTCGAGCACGTAAAGGAACGCCTGCTTCGTCGGCTGCGCGACGGCGCGGACCGGCCGGCCGTCGACCTCCACGTCGAGCAGGATCGGCGCGCACGGGATGTCGTGGTCCCAGATGCCGTGGTGCACGAGCTGGTAATGCCACTTGCGCTCGCCGGTGTAGAGGTCGACCGCGAGCAGCGTCTCGGCGAACAGGTTGTCGCCCGGGCGGTTCGCGCCGTAGTAGTCGCCGGTCGCGGCTTCGACCGGCAGGTACACCGTCTCGAGCTCCTCGTCGACCGAGATCTGCGCCCAGACGCCGGTGTTGCCGGTGTACTCGGCCGAGCCCCCGAGCCACGTCTCGGTGCCGAACTCGCCGGGCCCCGGCACCGTGTGGAAGATCCAGAGCCGCTCGCCGGTGCGGACGTCGTAGCCGCGCACGTAGCCCTTCACGTTGCGCGCGCTTCGCGGGTTCGCGCCGGTCGGGTGCGCCGCGCCGACGATCACGACGTCCTTCGCGACGACCGGCGCCGCGTGCAAGCCGATTTCGCCGCTCAGCGGGTCGATGTATTGGTCGGCTTCCTGCTTCAGGTCGACGATGCCGTCGCGGCCGAAGTCCGGAACTCGGTCGCCGGTTCGCGCGTCGAGCGCGACGAGCTGATAGCCCGGCGTCACATAGAGAATCCGTGTGTCGCTACCGTCCGCGCTCCGCCAGTATGCGAGGCCGCGGCCCGAGAGCTTCCGCGGCGCGACCGCGGCGCGTTCGCCCTCGTCGAGCCGGTGCACCCACAGGAGCTCGCCGGTGGCGGCGTCGAGCGCAACGACCGAGCGGCGCGTGCCGGCGGTGGAGTAGAGCACGCCGTCGATCTCGAGCGGAGTCGACTGGAAGTTGTACTCCGGCGTAGGACCGAGGTTCTCCGTCTTGAAGCGCCACGCGACCTCGAGGCGGTTGAAGTTCGTCGCGTCGATCTGCGCGAGCGGGGCGTAGCGCGTGTTGCCGAGGTCGCCGCCGTACGTCGGCCAGTCGCCGTCCGGTGCGCCGCGTTGCGCGAGTGCCGCGAACGGCGTTGCGGCGAGCAGGGAAGCGCCGGCGGCGAGCGCGGCGACGACGATACGATTCATATGCACGGGCCTCGCGGTGCACGCACGGGTCGATCCGCCGCGAGTATATCGCCCGCGCGCCCGCGCACGCGAAGCCGTCGTCAGGCGTCCGGCTTGCCGGGACGCGACATCAGCCCGCCGACGACGATCAGCAAGACTCCGCCGATCCCGAGGAAGAGCCAGTCGTAGACCGGCACGTGCATCGGCACGTCGCGGACGTGATGGAGCTCGAGCAGGTGGTGATCGATCACGCCTTCGACGAGGTTGAAGACGCCCCAGCCGAGGACGAGCTGCCCGGCGAGCACGCGCAACGTCCGCGGCGCGGTGCCGGCCAGCCCTTCGCGCCAGAGCAGCACGACGCCCGCGAGCGTCAGCACCAGCGTCGCGAGGTGGAAGTAGCCGTCCCAGCGCATGTTCTGCGCCATCGCATCCATCGTCACCGGCGCGAGCACGGCCGAGCCCATGTTGTGCCATTGCAGGATCTGATGGAGGACGATGCCGTCGATGAAACCGCCGAGCCCGAGGCCGAGCACGACTCCCGCGCCGAGCGCTGTCGGCCGGGCGGCGGCCCGGGTCGCGACCGGCCGTGCGCGGGCGTCGTCGATCGTCGTGTGACTTCTGGCCATCGTCGCTTCTCCGCTCGAAAGCACCGGCGGTGCGAGAAGCGTGCCAGCCGGGGTCGACCATGGCCGGCAAAGGCGATTGCAAGGCCGCAAATTTCTTGGGCTCCGATGCGACCCAGGTCACCCTGCCGAGGCGCGGCGAGCGGCTAGACTATGCCGCCATGATCGGCGCCCGACATCGGCGCAGCCGCCGAGCGGCCGCGTCGCTCCTGATCGCGAGCCTCGCCGCGGCGGCCGCGAACGCGGACGGCGTTTACGACGCGGTGCCGCTCCGGGGCAAGGAGCCGCACGATCTGATCGAGACGGCCGATCAGTTCCACGAGCAGTTCGAGCGGCGCTCGCTGCTGCACGCGGACGAGGCGGTGCTCGACCTCGTCCGGCGCGTCGGCGAGCGGATCGCGCCGCCGCCGCTCGACGATTACGTCGACTACCGGTTCTACGTGCTGCGCGATCCGTCGCCGAACGCGTTCGCGATGCCGAACGGCCGCATCTACGTGCATACCGGCATGCTCGCGCGGCTCGCGGACGAGGCGCAGCTCGCGGGGCTGCTCGGCCACGAGGTGAACCACGTCGCCGGCCATCACGGTCTGCTGCAATACCGGATCACCGCGAAGAAGATTCTGATCGACATCTTCGGCGGCAGCCTCGCGTCGGTCCTGACGCAGCTCAGGTTCAGCCGCGAGCTCGAGCAGGAGGCGGACGACCGCGCGGCCGCGCTCGCGCAGGCCGCGGGCTACGATCCGCATGCGCTGCCCGAGCTCTTCGACATCCTCGCGGAGGACTTCGAGGGTCTGCGTCCGCGCATCGCGACGATCTGGACGACGCACCCGGATCCCGAGGACCGCGCCGCGAAGAGCCGCGCGCTCGTCGCGGAGTTGCCGAGCGGCGAGCGCCGCGCGGCCGAGTACGACGCGGTGATGTATCCGCTCCGCGCGATGACGGTTCGCGACTACATCCAGGACGACTTCCCGTACACCGCGATCGCGCTCGCGCAAACCTACATCGAGAAGTATCCCGACGCGCTCGAGTTCAGGCAGCTCTTGGGCGACGCGTGGCAGAAGCTCGGGCCGCGGTCGGAATTCCTGCCGGAGGACCTGACGAACCGCGACCGAAGGCGGAACCTGCGCCAGCGCGTGCTGAAGACGCGCACCGAGCGGACCGAGGCGCTGCTCGCGACCGAGGAAGGCCGCGAAGCGTTCGCGGCGAACATGGGCCGTGCCCGCAGCGCCTACGAGGAGATCATCGCGCTCGATCCGGAGTATGCGCCGGCGCATCGCGGCCGCGGCGAGGTACTCGAGGCGCTCGGCGAGCCGCGCGAGGCCGCGCGCGCCTACCTCGAGTATCTGCGGCTCGCGCCGGAGGCGACCGACCGCCCGGTGATCGTCGCACGGCTCGCGGCGCTCAGAGACGTTTTGCAGAGAGGAGAGGTTCAATGAGAGGCATCAGGAACGTCGCGGCGGCCGCGCTCGGCGCGCTTCTCGCGCTCGCGGCGGGCAGCGCGCTCGCCGAGCTCCACGCGACGAAGGAATTCGAGCAGGGTGCGACGCGGCCGGTCTCGATCGCGCTCTTGCCCGCGCACGTCGAGCTCGTGAAGCAGCGGATGATTCGCCGCGAGGCCGAGGTCGACGAAGCCGGCGAGCTCGAGGCGCATCTAGGCGCCGCGGTCGCGGCCGAGCTCGCGACGCGCGGCTATCAGGTCCGTCGATTGGAGGCGGCCGACATCAGCGCGGACCCGGAGCTCCAGGAGCTCGTGCTCGACGCGGAGCGCCGCTACAACGAGCTGCTCACGAACATCATGGCGAAGCTGCGCAAGCAGGTCACCTCGCGCCGCTACAACGCCGGCGACGAGATGCGGCTGCTCGCGTCGAAGCTCGGTGTCGACGCGATCGCGTTCGTCCGGATGGACGTGATCGCGGCCGCCAAGGGCGTGCAGATCATGAACATGGGCATGGGCGGTGCGCAGACGATGATGTCGGTCAGCCTGATCGACGGCCGCACGGCCGACATCGAGGCCTACCTCACGCTGCCGATCCTCCGCCGCGGCAAGATGTTCGGCGGCTACGACGACATCATGAACGACCCGGACGAGGAGATGGCCCGCTTCGCCGCCGCAACGCTCGGCGACCTGCCGGACGCGGCACCGGCGCTGCGGATCGAGCAGAGCGACGACGACGTGCTCGAGGACCTCGAATCGCTGCTGCAGGAGTGAACGGTCGCCGCGCGCACCTATCCCTTGATGCAGACGAGCGGCTCGACGCGCGCGACCATGCGGGATAGGCCCGCGTCGTGCGCCGCCTGCACGACCGCGGAGACGTCCTTGTAGGCGAGCGGGGCCTCCTCCGCGACGCCCGCGAACGAGCGGCTGCGCACGACGATGCCGCGCGCCGCGAGCTCGTCGACGACCTGCCTGCCGCGCCACGTGCGCTTCGCCTGCTGCCGGCTCATCGCGCGGCCCGCACCGTGACAAGAGGAGCTGAACGACAGCTCCTCGTTGCCCGGCATCCCGGCCAGCACGTAGGAGCCCGTGCCCATCGAGCCGCCGATCAGCACCGGCTGACCCGCGGCCCGCAGCGGCTCGGGGACGTCCGGATGACCCGGGCCGAACGCGCGCGTCGCGCCCTTGCGGTGCACGAAGAGCCGCTTCCGCGTGCCGTTCACCTCGTGCTCTTCGGCCTTGCACGTGTTGTGCGAGACGTCGTACAGGAGCTCGAGCTCCGCGCGCGGCAGCACTCTCGCGAACGCGCCGCGGGTCAAGTGGGTGATGATCTGGCGATTTGCGAGCGCGCAATTGATCGCCGCGCGCATCGCGCCCAAGTACGCCTCGCCGATCGGCGAGCGGATCGGCGCGCACGCGAGCTCGCGGTCCGGCAGGCGGATGCCGAGCTCGTGCGCCGCGATCGCCATCGTGCGCAGATACTCCGTGCCGATCTGATGCCCGAGCCCGCGCGAGCCGCAGTGGATCGTCGCGAGCACGTCGCCTTCCTCGAGGCCGAACACTTCGGCGACGTCGGGCGCGTAGATCTCGGTCACGTGCTGGATCTCGAGGTAGTGGTTGCCGGACCCGAGCGTGCCCATCTCGTCGCGCTGACGCTCGCGGGCGCGCTCGGAGATTTGCGCCGGATCGGCGCCGGACATTGCGCCCCGTTCCTCGATGCGCTCGAGATCGCGCGGCTCCCCGTAGCCCTGCTCGACGGCCCAGCGGGCGCCGCCGGTGAGCATCGCGTCCATCGAGTCGTCGTCGAGCCGGATCCGGCCCGTGCTGCCGACGCCGGCGGGCACGTCGCGGAACAGCTGGTTCGCGAGCTGCTCCTTCACGGGCTCGACGTCCTCGCGCTTGAGCCCGGTGTGAAGGCTTCGCACGCCGCAGGAGATGTCGAAGCCGACGCCGCCGGCTGAGACGACGCCGCCGTCGTCCGGGTCGAACGCGGCGACTCCGCCGATCGGAAAGCCGTAGCCCCAGTGGGCGTCCGGCATCGCGTAGGACGCGCGGACGATGCCGGGCAGGGTGGCGACGTTGCACACCTGCTCGTACACCTTCTCGTCCATCGCGCGGATCAGCGCTTCGCCGCCGTAGATGATGCCCGGCACGCGCATGTCGCCGTGCGGCTCGATGCGCCAGGCAAACTCGGATTCGCGTTCGAGCAGTGCCAGATCCATGGCTCACCCGTCCCCCTGGCTACACATCGACGACACATTGGGCAAGCCACGTGCCGTCCGGTTCCTGCGTCACCTCGAGGCCGGTGTACGTCGCCCCTTTGACCTCGACGGCCGGATCGTGCTTCGCCGCGTTCACCGGCTCTCCCCACGCCCGGCCCTCGAGCGCGCCGCCGTCGATGCGCACGCTGAACTTACCGAACAGCATGCCGCGGGTCGCCATCTCGTAGACGAGCGCGTTCAGCCAATCGACGAGCAGAAGCTCATGATCGGGCGCTTCGCAACGGAGCGCCACTTCGCGATCCGGCGCGACCTTGGCCGGATCCGTCACCGCCGCCGTCAGTGCGAGCGCGGCCTGCTCGAACGCTTCCGCGGGGCTTCCGCCGAAGCCGCGCACGCCGACGTCGGCGTCGTGCGGGAAGTGCTCGTAGCGGGCTTGCGCCATGAGGCCGAGCCTAGCGGGCGGCGGCACGCGGCAGGATACGAGAATCTACGTACGGTTCGCGCGCGTTGCGCCGGTCGCGAATCCAGAACAGCGACCAGATCGCCAACCCGTAGTCCAACCGGCTGCCGTCCCATTTGCAGCGCGCGGTCTCCGTGTCGATCGCGATGCCGCGCACGGCGTTCAGCTCGGCCAAGCCTCGCGCGCTTGCGTTTCCGCGGAAACGCGGCGAGGTGCCGCCGGCCTCGCTGACCGGCGTGCCGTCCGGACGGCTGAAGACGAACAGTCCGTCGTCCGTCGCGCGCACGCCGAATCCGCCCTCGTGCACCAGCCGGTGGTGGAACGGACAGAGCGTGATCAGATTGGAAAGCTTCGTCTCGCCGCCGTTTGCCCAGTGGCGGACGTGATGCGCATGCGTGAACATCGTCCGCCCGCAGCCGGGGTAACGGCAGCCGCCGTCGCGTGCCTTCAATGCGCGCTGCAGCGCGGGCGGAATGCTGCGCGTCTTCCGGCCGACGCTGAGCGGCTCGCCGTCGGTGCCGTCGACGATGCCGACGACCGAGCAGTCGCACGCGAGCCGCCGCGCGGTCTCGAGCGCGAGCTCCCGCTCGTCGTCGAGCTCGCAGCGCAGCGGCGCTGGGGCCGCGTTTCCGCGGAAACGTCCGCTCGCGAGCAGGCGCTGGTCGATGTGCACGACGACCTGGTAGCGATCGGCGACCGAGCCGGCAGCGGAGCACCGGCCCTCGAGGTAACCGTCGGCGAGCCGGTAGAGCGCGTCCGCCCGCCGTGCGGCGCGCCGCGCGCCGGCCGGATCCCAGTCCTCGTGCCGCGGCTCGTTCGCGCCGTCCGGCGCATTCGTCACAGGCGGCGGCAGCGTGTAGTCGCGCGTATCGCCGGGCTCGCGCTCGCCCGCCGCGACCTCGATCTCCTGCATCGCCGCTTCGATCGCCTTCATGACGACGGCGCCGACCTCGGGCGGCAGCTTCGCGCGGATGATCACGCTGCCGTCGTAGTCGTAGCGATAGACGAGCTCGCGGCGGCGATGCAGCTCGTTCGCGTTCTCCATCTCCTGTAGCCGCTCGACCCAACGGTATTTGCGGACGACTTTCTCGACGTGCGCGGCCGTGCCGTGCTCCGCGATGTTCAGCAGGTCCGCTTCGTTGTCCTCGTTTGCGATCCGCGTGAGCGCGCGCACCTTCGAATAGCTGATCACGCCGCCGGCGAACGCGGCCGTGATCAGCGGCAGCCGTTCGAGCGCTCGCGCGACCCGCACCTTCTCCCGCGCCGCGCCGATGTCGATGCCGCACTGCCAGTTCAGCCAGTGCGCGCAGCTCGCGATGCCGTGGTGCGCCCAGCCTTCCTCGCGGTCGAACTCGGCGAGGAGCTGAAGGAAGCGGCAGGTGGCCGCGTTGATGTGCCCGCAGAGCTCGGTGATCTCCGCTTCGATCTCGGTCAGCCGGCGGCGGCGGGCGGCGAGCGCGTCGAGGGAGAGCGGGGACGGGGAGGGCATCCGGTCTCCTCCACCAGTAAGCTGTACAGAGATACAGTAGTGTACTCAGAAAAAACGTCGAGTCAATGGCTTAGATGCGATCACGCGGGCAACAGGGGATGCAAGAGGCTGGTGATGCGGGCACCGCGCCCATCCTAGAGTGACGTCCCTTGCCGCGCACGAGGCGTCGCTGCAGCAGCGGCTTCAGCGCACGACCTCGCTCAGCCGCCGCGCGAGCGCCTCGATTCGCAGCAGCCCTTGCATGTCGTTCTTCCGCGAGGCGTGCTCCATCGCCGCGAAGAGGTGCGACTGCTCGAGCTCGAGGCGCTCCGGGTGGCGCTCGAGCATCGTTACGTAATGAGTGAACACGCGGTCGGCGTCGGGCTTCGTGCGTCGCGCGACGGCGTAGCGGACGACGGCGTGCAGCGCGTAGCGGTCGCGGACCGGCTGCTGCACGAGGTGCCAGCGTTCGAGCTCGGCGAGCGCGGGCTCGATTCGCGCGACGCGCGCGAGCTTCGCGAGCGACGCGACGTCCACGTGATCGCCTTCGATGTGCGCGAGCACGCCGAGGGCGCGCCGTGCCTGCGCGCTCAAGCGCGCCCACGCCCAATCGATCAGCAGCGCAATCTCGGGCAGGTCGTCCTCGTGCTCGAGCGCGCGAACGCGGGCCACGCCGGCATCCTGCAGGTACTCGCCCAGCGCGTCGGCGGTCGCGGCGCGCGATGCGATGATCGAGTCGGCGATGTCGAGCGCCAACGGGTTCCAGCGCAAGAGCCGCGTGAGCGATGCCACCCGCGGGAACGCGGTCTCGCCGGCGGTGACGAGCGGCGCGACCACCGGGAAGATGAAGACGCCGGCGAGCAGGCAGCGCCGCGCGGTGATGACGAACGTCGCCCGGCAGTCCGGCAGCTCCTCGAACAACCGCGCGACGGCGGCGTCGTTCTCGTGGTTGTCGAGCACGATCAGCCGCTCCGGACCGTTCGCCAGGAACTGCCGCAGACGCAGCACGCGGCCGTCGCCGCGGCCGGTGCCGAAGCGCAGCGCGAGCATCTCGCTCAACGTGTAGAAGCCCCAGGCGCCGGAGCGAAACCAGTCGATGCGGCCGCCGAACTCCGTGCGCAGACGGTGGCCGAGGGCGGCTGCCAGCATCGATTTGCCGCTGCCTCCGGAGCCGACGAGGGCGATCCGCGTCGGGCGCGTCGTCAGGATCGTGCGGGCGAGCGTGGCGACCTCGCCGTCGCGGCCTTTCATGCCGCGCGGAGCAGGCGGAAAGATCGAGCGCGGCGATGCGAGGCGAGCGCGTGCGTTTCGCGGTGTGGTCGTCGACATCGTCAATGCCTTTCGCGGCGCGCGGCCGGCGCGCTCGCGGAACCTCGAGTTTGGGGTGCACGGATAGTGCAAGGCGGTTGCGGACGATGCAATCGCCCCGCCAAACGGAGCGGGGCATTCGTGCCCGCGACGGCGCGTGAGAGACGACTGCCGCCGATCCGTCTTGCAGTCAAGACCCCTTACCGGCCGTACGTACATCTACGATCGTACGTACATCTACGAGCTTTGTTCGCACCGCGATCCGACGATTCTGTTGTCGCGACCATCGTTGAACTCTGGGCAGGGAGAAGAGCAATGGCGGAAGCGAGCAGAGAATCCCAAGCTGCGCAAACCACTCAATCGGAGCGTCGACCCCCTCAGTCGGCGCAAGCGAGCGAAGTCACGCCGACCGGCTCACGGAGCCGCGGGCTTTCCGTGTTCGAGGACCTCGACCGGCTCTTCGACGAGTTCATCAGCACGAGGTGGCCGGCCCACTTCGGCTGGCAGTGGCCGTCGCCGTTGCGATCGCTCGGCGTGGAGGCGCTGCGGCCGCGAGTTCCGTCCGTGGACATCGCCGAGAACGATGACGCGGTCATCGTGCGGGCCGAGGTGCCGGGCGTCGACAAGGACAACCTCGACGTGTCGATCACGGACCGCACGCTCACGATCAGAGGCAAGAGCCGCGAGGAGCAGAAAGACGAAGGCGAGGACTACTACCGGCGCGAGATTCGCTCCGGAGAGTTCAGCCGCTCGTTGCTGCTGCCGTGCGAGGTGGACGCAGAAAAGTCGTCGGCGAGCCTGAAGGACGGCATCGTCGAGCTGCGCCTGCCGAAGGCGGCGGCCGCGCAGCGCCGCCGCATCCCGCTGTCCTGAACCCCCCTGGGCGCGGGCGGCGCCGTCCGTGCGGCAGAGGCCGTGCGGTAACGGCGCCGCCCGTCGCTCCATCCCGCCGCAGCTCGACGGGCTGTTGGCGTATCGGCACACGCGTTTCGTTGCCGATACCACCCTCCCGTGCCGCTCTGCGCGGCGCTCGTCGCATCGGCCGGCGCGGGGTTGCCGCGACCGGCCGGTGCGCGGGACGACCGAATGGACGCCGTACTCCGTCGTGCTCGACGCTTCCGAGAACGCGCACGGCATCTTCTTCGGGACGCTGATGAACGGCAAAGGGCAGCTCTGGATCAGCAACGTCCGTTTCGAGGTCGTCGGCGCGGAGGTGCCGGTGACGAATGGCGCGAGACTGTCCCGTCAGGAACCGGGAAACCTCGAGCTCGCGCGGTAGCGGGGTGCAGACACGCTCGCTCCTCACCGGCCTGTGGTCACGCACCGACGGCGAACCCGACGGCCGGCTCGGCGACTCCGCTCACCGGCCGTCTGGGGCCGGTGCTCGCGTTCTGCGTCGTGGCTGCCGCGCTTTACGCCGGTCGGGAGGCGGGTCGGCCGTGGCTCCACTGGATACAAGCTACGCTCGGCAACACGCTCCGGTTCATCCCGGTCGAGGATGTCCGCTACTGCCGCTCCGAAGGGAAGTACACCTGCGTCGTCGCGGCCGACGCGGACGCGCTGCTCCGCCGCTCGCTGACGGCATTGCTCGAGAATCTCGACCCGGAGGTTTTCTGGCAGGTGCACCGCGGCATCGCGGTGAACATCCGGCACATCGACGCCGTGATCCGCCGAGAAGGCGGCGCGCTGGTCGTGCGGATGCGCGGCGGCGGCGAGGAGCTTCCGGTCAGCAAGACGCACCAGGGGCGATTCCGCGGCATGTGACGGCAGTGCTCGTCGTCGACGGCACAAAGATTGCATCGGCGGCGAGTTCCCCACGTGGACGGCGAATCGATGACCGGCAACACGAAGGCGAGCTTGAAGGAGCAAATCAAACGGCTGACGGCGCATCTCCAGGAGGAGAGCCCGGAGCTGCTCGCCGTCGTGCAGAGTTTCCGCAAGCTCGACACGGTCGCTTACCGGCTCGGCCTGCTCGATCCGGCCGAGTCCTATGCGACCCAGGTGTCGTGGTGGCCGCTCGTCGCGGTGCTCGGCACCTTCTCGTCGGGCAAGTCGACGTTCATCAACACGCTGCTCGGCCGGCGAATCCAGCCGACCGGCAACCAGGCCGTCGACGACAAGTTCACGGTGATCTGCTACGGGCGCGATCCGGTGCCGCGCCTGCTGCCGGGGCTCGCGCTCGACGGCGACCCGCGCTTCCCGTTCTACCGCATCAGCGGCGAGATCGAGGCCGCGATGCGCGGCGAAGGGCAGCGGCTCGACTCGTACCTGCAGCTGAAGACCTGCGACAGCGAGACGCTGCGCGGCAAGATCGTGATCGACTCGCCGGGCTTCGACGCCGACGAGCAGCGCACGGCGACGCTGCGGATCGCGAACCACATCATCGATCTCTCGGACCTCGTGCTCGTGTTCTTCGATGCGCGCCATCCGGAGCCGGGCGCGATGCGCGATACGCTCGAGTATCTGGTCGCGGGCACGCTGCGGCGGCCGGATTTCAACAAGTTCGTGTATGTCCTGAATCAGATCGACAACGCCGCGCGCGAGGACAATCCGGAGGAGGTCTTCGCCGCATGGCAGCGGGCGCTCGCCCAGAAAGGGCTGACGGCGGGCCGCTTCTACCAGATCTACGATCCGGGTGCGGCGGTGCCGATCCCGGACGAGCACCTGCGCCGGCGCTTCGAGGCGAAGCGCGACGAGGACATGGGCGCGATCGTCGAGCGGATCGACCAGCTCGAGGTCGAGCGCTCGTATCGCGTTGCGGGCAGCCTCGAGCGGACGGCGACGCGAATCCGCGACCTGATCGTCCCGCGCCTCGAGGCGGCGCGGCGCGCGTGGAAGCGCCGCGTCCTCTGGCTCGATGCGCTCGCGTTCGGCGGCATTCTGCTGCTCGCCGTCGCCGCGACCTTCGCGTTCGATTGGTGGGACGGCGCGCGCTTCGCGCCGCCGTGGCTCGAGCGCATCCGAGCGGAGCCCGCGCTCGGCTGGATCGCGCTCGCGGTGCTCGTCGTCGCCGCGTGGCTGCTGCATCGAGCGCTCCGCAGGGTCGCCGCGCGCCCGGTCGTGAGGAGCATCCTGCGCGACGAGTCGCTCGGGCCGGACGCCGCGCGCACCGCGCGCGCGTTCGAGCGCAACGTCGCGTCGTTCTGGCCGTTCGTGTTCGCACGCCCGCGCGGCTGGACACGGGGCGTGCGCCGCCGGCTCGATGCGGTGCTCGACGAGGCGCACCGAACGATTCAGCAGCTGAACGACCGCTATACCGATCCGTCCGGCCGGCGCACGCCGCTGCCGACCGCGGCCGCCGCGCCGGCTTCGGAGCCCGTGCCGACGCCGGAGTCCGCGTCGGCCGCCGAGCCCGCGCCGGCCAGCGTCGCCGACGGCGACGAGCGCGCGAGCGAGGACTGGCCGCCCGCGCCCGTCACGCGCTTCTCGCCGCTAGGGCGCCGCGAGCAGGCGCCGGCTGCGGAGCCCGAGCACGAGGCCGAGCCGCAGACCCGGCACTGACGCAGCTCGGCCTACCGGGACTGCGGCGCGCGGAGCTTCGGCCCCGGCCCCGGTGCGGCGACCGGGTTCTCGGCACCGGCGGCCCACTCAGCGACCTGCTCGTTGTAGATCTTCCGCAGGCTGAACAGCCATTCGCCGTTCACTTTGACGAGCTCGTCCTCGTAGTGTCCGAACGACGTGATCTGCGCCGCGCGCTCCGGGTTCGCGTTGCCCATGTGGAACCAGTATGCGGTGCCGCGCGCGCGGTCGCCGTCGATGTCGAGGACGATGTTCGTGATGTTGTGACGTCCGGCCGCGGGCCGCAGGCCCGAGGTATCGGCCGCGCGCTGCTGCTCCGCCGCCGCGCGCAGGTTCGCGACCATCTCGCGAATCGCCTCGCGGCCCTGGATTTTTCCGGCGCCGTAGTCGAGGACGCCGTCCTCGGCGAACGTCGCCGCGTAGGCGTCCGCGTCGCGGAAGTCGAGCGCGAAGAGATACCGCGCCTGAAGGTCCTCGATCATCGCGCGGTCCTGGGCGTAGCTGCCGTCGGCGAGCGCGCAGGCGGCGGCGAGCGTGATGCCGGCGACGACGGCACTGCAGCGGAGAGCGTCGAAAGCTGTACGCATGGTCGTTCCCCCGTGATGGATCGTCGAGCGCGCGCCGTGGTTACAGGCGCTCGCAAGACTATATCATTGCCGGGCGGACCGCCTTCGCCGCGGCGAGCGGTGTGCCGGCCGGCGATGGCTCGGGGGACCGATGGATCGACGAGAAACGCCTGTAGCGGAGCAAAAGACGCCGTGGCACCTGTGGGCCGTCGGAATTGCGGCGCTCATCTGGAACGGCTCGGGCGCCTACACGATCATGATGGCGCAGGCCGGCCTGCTGCCGAGCGTGAGCGCCGACGAAGCCGCCTACTACGCTTCCCAGCCGCTCTGGTTCGCCGCCGTGACGGACGTGGCGCTGGTCTCCGCGCTCGTCGCCGCGGTCGCGTTGCTGCTGCGACGCCGGGTCGCGACCTGGCTGTTCGCGATCTCGCTCGTCGCGATCTTCGTGACGAACGTTTACGACATCGCCGCCGGAACCTCGCGCACGCTCGTCAGCGACGGCGCCGCGGTCGTGACCGTCATCATCGCGGTGATCGCGATCCTCGAGTGGCTCTACGCGTGGCGAATGAGGAAGCGCGCCGTCTTGCGGTGAGGCGCGCGAGGCGATGACGCCCTTTCTCCAATGTCGTCGACAGGAGGAGCGGTGAGCGGGCACTTGGATCTGTTCTTCCCGGAATGGCAAGGGCACGGCGAAAGCCCTTCCGTGCTCGGCGGCGCGCTCGCTCTGCGGGAGCAGCTGAGCCGGCGCCTCCAGTTCACCGACGTCGACGTCCCGCCGTTCGAGGCGCTCGAGGTCGAGCACGATGTCCTGGGGTTCAGGCCGAACCTGCGGCTGCTCGACGGTGCCCGCGCCGCGATCGAGCGGCAGGATCCGGACACGATCTTCATGATCGGCGGCACGTGCGCGGCCGAGATGGCGCCGGTGTCCTTCCTGAACGAGAAGTATCGCGGCGATCTCGCGGTCCTCTGGTTCGATGCGCACGGCGACCTGAACACGCCCTCGTCATCGGCGAGCAAGCACCTGCACGGCATGCCGCTGCGGATCCTGCTCGGGGACGGGCCGGACGAGATCCGTGCGTTGCTGTTCTCGCGCCTGTCGCATCGGCAGGTGATCCTCGCCGGGAGCCGCGATCTCGATCCGCCGGAGCTCGCGTACGTCGAGCAGACCGGGATCGCTCGGCTCTCCGTCGCGGACTTGTCCGACGGGGACGCGCTCCGCCGTGCGCTGCGGGCGACGGGCGCGAGCAACCTGTACGTCCACCTGGATCTCGACGTGCTCGAGCCGCAGGATTTTCCGCACCTGCTGATTCCGACGGCCGGCGGCGTGAAGCGGGAAACCCTCGTCCGGCGCTTGGCGGAGCTCGCAGAGGAGTTCCCGATCGTCGGCAGCAGCATCGTCGAGTACGTGCCGTCGGGCGGCGGGGATCCGGCCACGATGGAGCGACTGGTGACGCTACTGCGCGCCGCGCCTGCCGGAGGGGGCGCGTGATGAATCGCCGCGCGATCGACTTCGCTGAGAAGTTCGGCCTGTTCGACGATCGCTGGCGGCCGAGAGTGATCGCCGAGCTCAACGACTATCAGCTCAAGATCGTGAAGATGCAGGGGGATTTCGTCTGGCACTCGCACGCCGACACGGACGAAGCGTTCATCGTGATCGACGGCGAGCTGCGGATCGATTTCCGTGACGGATCGGTCACGATCGGCGCTGGGCAACTCTACGTCGTCCCGCGCGGCGTCGAGCACAAGCCATTCGCGGCGAACGAGACGCGCGTGCTGCTGATCGAGCCGCGCGGAGTCGTCAACACCGGCGATGCCGGCGGCGACCTGACCGCCGAGAAGGACCTCTGGATCTAGCCGACGCTGTCGATCGGCGCCCCGATATCGTCCGCAGCCGTCGCCCGCCAGTCGGATGAGATCTTCTCGCTCGCTGCACGCGGTGCTGTCGCTCGCCGATCACGATTGCTAGAGTGCGGCCGGTCCGGGCGGGCGCGATACGGCGGCCGCCGTATGTCGATCATTGGGCTTATCGCCGCGTCGCGGCGCGAGGAGCGCTCGTGCTCGAAGTGCTTGAATCGATCAACGACGTCGTCTGGGGGCCGTACCTGCTGATCCCGCTGTTGCTGTGCACCGGGTTGTACTTGACCGTGCTGCTGCGCGGCATTCAGTTCAGACAGCTCGCGCACGCGCTCTGGCTCGGGCTGATCAAGCGCCGCGAGGACGGCGCCGAAGGCGACATCACTCATTATCAGGCGTTGACGACGGCGCTCGCGGCGACGATCGGCGTCGGCAATATCGCGGGTGTCGCGACGGCGATCTTTCTCGGCGGTCCGGGCGCGGTGTTCTGGATGTGGGCGACCGGTCTCGTCGGAATGGCGACGAAATACGCGGAGGCGTTCCTCGGCGTCCGCTTCCGCCGGACGGATGCGGCCGGGGAGCAGTCCGGCGGCCCGCAGGTCTATCTCGAGGCCGCGATCGCCGGTCCCGCCGGACGGGCGCTCAGTCTGCTCTTCGCGGTCGCCGCGGCGATTGCCGCGTTCGGCATCGGCAACATGGTGCAGGCGAACACGGTCGCCGACGCGGTCGACACGCAGTTCGGCGTTCCGCGCTGGGCGACCGGCGCCGTGCTCGCGGTCGGCGCCGGTGCGGTGATCCTCGGCGGCATCAAGTCGATCGGCCGTTTCACGGCGTTCTTCGTCCCGCTGATGGCGGCTGTTTACATCGTCGGTGCGAGCATCGTGCTCGCGATCCACGCGAGCGAGCTGCCCGCCGCGCTCGCGCTGATCTTCTCCGACGCGTTCACCGGCACGGCCGCGAGCGGCGGGTTCGCGGGCGCGACGGTCGCGGCCGCGATCCGCTTCGGCGTTGCCCGCGGCATCTTCTCGAACGAGTCGGGCCTCGGCACCGGCGGCATCGCCGCGGCCGCCGCGCAGACGAGTCACCCGGTCCGGCAAGGCCTCGTCTCGATGACGCAGACGTTCCTCGACACCCTCGTCGTCGTGAGCTTCACGGCTCTCGTGATCGTCACGACGGGCGTCTGGAACAGCGGCGAGACCGGCGCGCCGTTGACCTCGCTCGCGTTCTCCGAGGGCCTGCCCGGCGCGTGGGGTGGGACGGTCGTCACCGTGAGCGTCGTCTTCTTCGCGTTCTCGACCGTGCTCGGATGGGCGTACTACGGCGAGCGCAACATGGATCGACTGTTCGGCAGACGCGCGGTCGCGCCGTACCGTGTGCTGTTCGTCGCCGTGGTCTTCGTCGGCGCGGTCACGGACCTCGAGGTCGTGTGGACTTTCGCCGACATCGCGAACGGCATCATGGCGCTGCCGAATCTGATCGGCCTGCTGCTGCTCTCCGGTCTGGTTGCGGCGGAGACGAAGGCGTTCTTCGCGGCGAACGGCCGCTGACGCCGTCGACGGGCACGGGCGCAGGGCGCCGTCGGTGGAACGCCCGGCTCGCGCACGCCATGCGGCGGGCGCTCATCGCGGGCAGACGCACTCGAGCATGATCCCGTGGCTCGTGCACTGCAGCGGTCCGTTGACGCAGGCGTAGCGATCGAGCTCCCGCGGTCGGGCGAGGATCGCGCTTCTGCCGAGATATACCTTGCTCGGGTCGAGCTTCGGGGGACCGTTCAACGTGATCTGATCGAGCACGCTGCAACCGCTCAAAAGCAGCACCGCGATCGATATCCCTAGTACGCGCATCTAGCCTCCTTGGCCGTGTCCGTATCGGCCGCCGTCGGAACCGACGGCGTCGTCGCGCCGGCCAATGCACCCGGCGTGCCAGGGAGGAAAATGGCCCTCGGGTCAATATGCTGCAGATGCGGGAGCAGCTCCGGCGGGGCGTGCCGCGCACCGAAGCTGTGCGGCAGAACGGCCGGGCGGCGCCAAGCTTGGGCGCGGGCGGCCGTCAGTGCGTGATCGTGTAGATCAGGTAGTTGATCGCGAACCGGTAGGCGAGGGCGGTCATCGGCTCCGGATACCACGGATCGTCCGCGTGCTCCCACGCGTCGCCCATGTCCATGTTGAAATTGATCGCGACGAGCAGCCGGCGATCGTCGTCGAAGATGCCGCGCCAGTGCGGGACGGTGCCCGGACGCTGACCGCCGCGGCCCGGGATCTGCGTGCGCTGATCGAGGTCGTAGAGCACGTGCAGCAACTCGTGGTCCTCGCCGAGCTCCTCGATGCGCCGGTCCGGAAACACCCGCCGCATCGAGTCGACGAAGATCTCCCACTCGTACTCGCCCCAGAAGTCGTCGACCATCAGGAAGCCGCCGCGGTCGAGGTACTCGCGGAGCAGCGCCGCTTCCTCGTCGCTCAGCGACCACTGCCCGACCTCTACCGCGTAGAGCCACGGGTAGTCGAAAATCCGCTCGTCGTTCAGCCGGATCAGCCGGCCGCCGTAGCCGCGATAGTCGACCTCGGCCGCGTCGATCCGCGTGAGGCGCCGGATGCCCTGCATCAGGTGATACTCGGCGTCGGCGTAATCGGTCGCCCACGCGCCGCCCCGGCCCCAGCGGCCGCGGCGGCTGTACGGCGAGTCGGAATAGACGAGCCGCGCGAAATGGAACTCGGCCGTCGGGCGGCCGTCGAGCCGCTCGTCGCCGGACTGACCGCGCGCGACACCGACGAGCGCGAGCACGGCCGAGGCGGCGGCCGCGACGACGGCGAGGCGGATCGGGCGGGGCGAGCTCACGTCCGCGACATTATTACCTGAAGCGCCGCTCGCCGGCAGCTCGGGCGGACCGCGGTACGATGAGCGGTGGAGGAAGAGCGGGATGATCAGTCGCAGCATCGGCCGAGTGACGATCGAGTGCGTTCAGGGCGACATCTCGAATCAGCCGGACGTCGACGCGGTCGTGAACGCCGCGAACGCGGAGCTTCGTCCGGGCGGCGGCGTCGCCGGCGCGATTCACCGTCGAGCGGGCCCGAAGCTCGAGGCGGCCTGCCGCCCGCTTGCGCCGATTGCGCCCGGCACCGCCGTCATCACCGCCGCGTACGGTTTGCCGAACCGGAACGTCATCCACTGCCTCGGTCCGGTTTACGGCCGCGACGAGCCGGCCGCGGAGCTGCTCCGCGCATGCTATCGGGCGGCGCTCGATCTCGCGGAGCAACATTCGCTGCGGTCGATCGCGTTTCCCGCGATCTCGACCGGTATCTTCGGCTATCCGGTCGAGGAGGCCGCCGAGATCGCAATCGACGCGGTCGTCGAAGCGGCGCCGACGCTCGCGAGCGTCGAGCGCGTTCGCTTCGTGCTCTTCGGCGAGCGCGACCTGCGCGTGCACGAGGCCGCGCTCGAGCGGGCGTTGCCGGCCGCGCGCTGAGGGGCCGCGCGCACCGAAGCGCGCGGTGCGTCAGATCAGCTCGAGCTGCCGGCGATCGCCGATCACGCGCTCGAACTCGAGCCCGAGCGCCTCGAGCACGGGTTCCGCGACCGGCCGTACCTGCTTCTCGACGTAGTGCTCGCGATCGAGCGGATGTTGCACGTTGTCGAGGGGCTCGGCACCGGCCGTCGTCATCACGTAGCTGATCAGCCGGCCTTTCTGCCCGGATTTGCGCGCGGCGGCGACGTGCGGCGGAGTCGTCGCCGTGTACTCGTCGGCGCCCTTGCGCAGGCCTTTGCGGTAGACGAGCCGGTCGTCGAGCTCGCCCGCGCGGAGCCGTTGGACGACGTCGGCCAGGTACCGCTCGACGCTCTCCTCGGCGAAGAGCCGCCGGTAGAGCTCGCGCTGCACGTCTTTCGCGAGCGCGGTCCAGTCGCGCCGGACGACCTCGAGCCCGACGAACTCGACGGTGTCCGCGTCCGCGCCGTGCACGAGCCCTGCATAGCGCTTGCTCGCGCCGCGGGCGCTGCCGCGCGCGTGCGGCAGAAAGAGCTTCGCGTACAGCTTCTCGAATTCGAGCTCGAGCTTGCTCGTGACGCGCCAGCGTTGCTCGATGTGGCGCGTCAGGTCCGCGTTCAGCGCGGCCGCGAGCTCGCCGCCGCGCTCGCGCGCGGCGTCGGGATCGTCGAGCCCGGCGCGCACGAACAGGCTGTCGGTGTCGCCGTAGAGCACCTCGTGGCCGGCCGCCTCGAACCAGTGCTTCGACCAGAGCAGGAGCTCGCGCCCGAGACCGGTGATCGCGTTCGCGAGCGCGGGGTTCGAGAACCGGCAGGCCGGCGTCCCGAGCACGCCGTAGAAGGAGTTCATCAGGATCTTGATCGCGTGTGCGGCGACCTCGTCGCCCGCGCGCTTCGCGGCTTCGCGCCGCGGAAAGAGCTCGTCCAGCAGCCGCGGCAGGATCGCGGGCCCGCGCCGGAACGCGCCGCCCGGCGTCTCGATCGGCCCCTCGTCCCCCGCCTGTAGGAGCGGCTGTCCAGCCGCGACCGTCCGTGGCTGTCCAGCCGCGGCCGTCCCGACGTATGCCAACGGATCGATGTTGAACGTCCGAATGATGCTCGGATACAGGCTTTTGAAGTCGAACACCCAGACGTTGCGGTGAAGCCCCGGCGTCGACGGCAGCACGTGGCCGCCGTGCTGCGCCTCGTGCACGCGCGAATCGCTCGAGCGCACGGTCGGCGCGACGACACCGATCCGCTCGAGCTCGCTCAGGTACAGGAAGTCGAACGACGCGATGCTGGCCGCGACGCGGTCCGGAGTCATGCCGGTCAGCGCGGAGCGCGCGAACGCGAGCTCGACCAGATCGAGCTTCTCGATGATGCGGTACGCGAGCCGGGCATCGGTCCGGGCGTAGAGCGCGAACGCCGGCAGATCGTCGCGGTAATTCCGCTGGATCTCGTCGATCCGGTTGCGCACGTCGCCGGCGACGGCCTTGCCTTCGCCGAGCACCTCGCGCGCGACGGCATCGAGCGAGTAGTCCTCCATCCGGACGAATGCGCCGCGCAGCAAATCGATGCCGTCGAGCACGAGCCGCCCCGGCACGCTCGCCTGGCCGCTGCCGAAGTAGCCTTGCGGCGGGCGTATCCGGAGCGCGCCCTTGTCGCGCCCGAGCTCGAACGGGTGATTCAGCCGCGCCGCGATCCGCGCAAGCACCGTCAGGTCGAAATCGATCGTGTTCCAGCCGGTCAGCACGTCCGGATCGAGCTCGTGCACCCGCTCGCAGAAGCGGTCGAGCGCTTCGCGTTCGCTCGCGCAGCGCGTCGCATGCGGCGGCATCGGCCGATTTGCCTCGTCGACGATCAAGACCTCGTCGATCGACGGCGAGAAGAGCGAGATCGCGAGCAGCCGCCGGCCGTCCGGCGTCGTCTCGATGTCGAACGACAGCACGCGGGGCTCGACGTGGACGGCCGCGGGCACGACGTTCGGATTGTCGAACACGGCCGTCAAGCGCGCGCCGGGCACGGCTTCCCCTTCGATCTCGCAGCCGCCCTTGATGCCGCGCTCGATCAGGTAGCGGACAGCGAAGCGCACGTCGGCCTCGTAGGTCTCGAGGCCGGCATCGTGCAGCGCGTTGCGGATCTGCGGGACGTCGCCCGGCACCGCCGCTTCGATACGGCTGACCGGCTCGCCGGCGAACGTGCGCTTCGCGGTGGCTACGGGTTGCGGCGCGCCGGCGGCGACCGCGCGCTCGGCGTCCGCGGTACGGATATAGAAGTGCGGGCGGCAGCGGTCGTCGCGGACGAGAAACGTGCCGCCGCCTTCGAGCGCGCCGTAGAGATGGACCACCGGCACGCGTGCGCCGTCCTCGCGGGTGACGACGCGGTAGCTCGCCTGGAGGATGAAGCCGCGGGCGACCATGATCGGCTCATTGTGCGGCAATCGGGGGAGCGCGACGACATCGCTTTTGACAGCCCTCCGTTCCTGCCCGACAGTAGGAGGATCGCCGCACTCGCGCGAGGGACTGCGATGGAGCTCATCCTTTCGTGGCTGATCCTTTCCGTCGCCGTATGGATCACGGCCTCGGTCCTGCCCGGTTTCCACGTCAAGAGCTTCGGCAGCGCCGTGATCGTCGCGGCGCTGTTCGGGCTTCTGAACTTCGTGCTCGGACGCGTGCTGTTCTTCCTGCTCGCGATCGTGACGCTCGGCATCGCCTGGCTGCTCGCGTTCATCACGCGCTGGATCATCGACGCGATCATGCTGATGGTCACGGACCGGCTGACGGACCACTTGAAGGTGGACGGGATCGGCTGGGCGCTCGGCGGCGCGGCGTTGATGTCCGTGATCGGCACGATCGGCGAGTGGCTCGTCCGCGCGATCTTCTAGCAGTCCTTCGAGCGCCGGTGCTCTACAATCGACCGCGTCGACGGGGTCGGTGGGAGCGATCCGATGCGATGGGCGATTGCCGCGGCGTGGCTCGCGGTGCTTTGCACGAGGGCCGACGCGCTCGAGATTTGGCTCGCGCGCGACGCGCAATGCACGAGCTGCCTGATCTACCAACGTGCGGCGCAGCAGCGCGGCTACGGTGCGGTGCTGCGGCACGCGGGGCAGGACCTGCCGATTTTGTGGGTCGACAAGCCCGTGCTCGCCGACGACGTGCTCGCGCAGCTGCCGGCGGACGTCGGCCCCGAGAGCCCGCACTGGAGCGAAACGCTGACGGTGCTCGTGATGGACGTCGGCCGCGTCGTCTTCGCAGCCGACATTCAGGAATCCGCCGACAACAACGAGCTCCGCCTCCCCGACGCGGTGATGTTCCCGCCGGACGAGCCCGCCGACGACGATGCGTCGCTGCGCGGCGCCGATCCGTACACGCCGTTCTTCGTGCGGAGCTGGAACCTCGAGTACTTCGTCGACGTCGCGCTCGGCCGCCGGCCCCGCCGCGACGCCGCCGGACCGATCGACCTCGCGTCGCCGACGCCTGCCGCGCTCGGTCCGCGCAACGTGATCCTGTGGGGATCGGCCGCGACGCCGCTCGAGAACTCGCTGTTCGTGCCGCGCCGGATCGCCGAGATCCGCGCGGCGCTCGAAGGCGCCGGCGTCCCCGGCGTCCGCTTCCTGACGCTCTTCGGGCATGGTCCGGGCGTCGACGGCAACGACACGAGCGCCCTCGTCGACGGCCGCGTGCGCTTCACGCGGGCCGACGTCGAGGCCGATCTCGCGGCGGATGCGGCCGGCTTGAGCAGCGCGCTGAGCGGCGTGCGCGAGCGCGCGGGCGCGCGCACCCTGCTCGTGCAGGTGGGCCATTCGGGGCCCGCGGGCTCGCCGCTCTGGGGACACGGCCTCACGCTGCTGCCGGAGGATCTCGAGCGCGTCGGCCGCGAGCCGGGCGTCTCGCTCGTGATGGTCAGCGGCGCGTGCCACAGCGGCATGTTCGCAACCGCGGTGCAGTGCGGCTTCTTTGCCGCGCATCCGGACGTGACCGCCGCGGGCTGTCAGCTCTCGCCGGAGGCGCTCGAGCGCTCGGACGACTATCTGCGGCATTTCTTCCGTGCGCTGTCGAGCCAACCGGCGCGCGGCCGCCGCGCGCGGCCGCCGACGCTGCACGACGCGCACTGGCGCGCCGTCACCGCGCTCGAGGACCACCAGCTCCCGTACACGACGACGGACGCGTTGATCGACGAGCACTTCGCCGCGCACCCGGAGAGTCTGCCGGAATCGCTGACGGTCGCGGAGATCCTCGCGGGCGCGCGCGCGCTGTCCGGCGCCGAGGCCGAGGCGGCCGCAGCGCTGACCGACGGGCTCGAGCCGGGCACCGCGATCCCGCTCGGCGGCCACGTCGAGGCCAATCACGCGGCGGAGGAGCGCCTCGCGGATGCGTTCGAGCTGCCGTCGGCCGAGCGGAACCGGCTGCTCGGGCTGCCGTACAAGCTGTCGCTGACGACGCTCGCGCGCCGCGTGGCGTACGCGAGGCTGAGTCACGACGATGCGGCCTTCGCGCGCGCGGCGAGCTGCGAGCGGCAGTCGCTCCCGGAGCTGTTCGGCGGCGCGCGCTAGCGCTCGGCGAGGAGCTCGCGCACGAGCGGGATCACGCGCGTGCCGTAGAGCTCGATCGAGCGCATCAGCTTCTCGTGCGCGAGGAGCCCCGCGCTGTACTTCAGATTGAAGCGCGAGATCCCGAGCAGGCGCGCGGTCGCGGCGATGCGTCGCGCGACGGTCTCGGGAGAGCCGACGTAGAGCGAACCGTGCTCGGTCTCCCGGTCGAAGTGCTCGCGCGTCATCCCGCCGCGCCAGCCGCGCTCCGCGCCGATCCGCTCGTGCATCTGCTTGTAGTCCGGGAAGAACTCCTCGCGCGCCTGCTCGTCGGTCTCTGCGACGTAGCCCGGCGAGTGCAGGCCGATCGGCAGCGGCGGCTTGCCGAGCTCCGCGAGCGCGCGGCGGTAGAGGTCCGCGAACGGCCGGAACCGCGCCGGATCGCCGCCGATGATCGCGAGCATCATCGGCAGGCCGTGGTGCGCGGCGCGCACGACCGACTCGGGCGTGCCGCCGACTCCGACCCACGCGACGAGCGGCTCGCCGTCGATGCGCGGATAGACCCGCTGCTCGTGCAGCGGCGCGCGCGTCGTGCCGCGCCACGTCACCCGGTCCTCTCGGAGCAGCTTCACGAACAGCTCGAGCTTTTCCTCGAACAGGATCGCGTAGTCGTTCAGGTCGTAGCCGAACAGCGGGAACGATTCGATGAACGAGCCGCGGCCGACCATCACCTCCGCGCGCCCGTTCGCGATCGCGTGCAGCGTCGAGAAGCGCTCGAATACGCGGACCGGGTCGTCGGAGGAGAGGACCGTCACGGCGGAGCCCAGCCGGATGCGGGTCGTCCGCGCGGCGATCGCCGCGAGCACGACCTCCGGCGCCGAGATCGCGAAGTCCTCGCGATGGTGCTCGCCGACGCCGATGTAGTCGACGCCGACGCGATCGGCGAGCACGGCCTGCTCGACGACGTTGCGGATCGATTGCGCTTGCGACAGAGGGCGCCCGTCCGCGCCGGCCATCACGTCGCCGAAGGTGTCGAGGCCGAGCTCCAGGGTGGGCGTCATCGGCTGCGTCGCTCGGGCAGCGGCGCGCTAGCGCAGCTGGCTGTCCTTGTTGCCCCGGCGGTTGTACGGGGCGCGGTCCGCGGACGCCTCGTCGAGGAGCGTCTGGCACGGCAGGCAGCGGCGGACGCCGGGCAGCGCCGCGCGCCGCGCCTCGGGGATCTCGTCACCGCACTCCTCGCAGACGCGCAGGCTCTCGCCGGTCGGCAGCCGCTCCCGCGCGCTCCGGATCGCGTCCTCGACGCTCGCGTCGATCTGTTCCTGCACGGCCCCGTCGCGGGCCCATCCATTGGCCATGCCGCCGAGGCTAACTTCGACGGGCGGCGTCGGCAACCGCGGGCTACTGCGCGCCTTCGGCCTGCGCTTTCGACGTATAGCCTTTCTCGAGCCAGCCTTTCCAGCGCTCGATCGTCGCGTCGTTGCCGCTGCAGCCGCCGTCGGCCGGGTTCACGAACGTGCCGTCGGCGAGTCGCGCCCAGCCGATCGCGCCGGCCGGGCGGCCGTCGCGGAGCGGGCAGTACATCACGGTGACCTCATCGCCGGGCTCGAACGTGCTGCCGGTGATGCCGCGGCCGACCAGCGCCGGCGGAGCGGACGCCTCGAAGCTCCAGAGCGTCTCGCTGCCGTCCTCGTTCGGCACGTTGATGTAGAGCCACGAATGCGGGTTGTTGAACGCCCAGCGCACGACGGTGCCGGTCTTCACCTCTTCGATGTCGCGATTGAACTGGCTGAACGAATGGTGCGCATCGGCTCCGGTCGCGACGAGCAGCACGGCACCTGCCGCGGCCGAAAGCGAAGCGAGCAGTCTCTTCATCGCGCTCTCCTAATCGGTCGGTAGCGTGGTGTTGTAAATCGGATCGCGGGACTGCCCCGGCAGATGCGGGAACATCGTCGTGCCGCGTGCATCGCGGTAGCCTTCTTCGCCCGGCAGCCTGAAGCTCGTCGAGCCGTCGTCGTCGAGGAACGAGTTGCTGCTCGTCTCGCACTCCCAGTGCTGGACGCGATGGCCGGCCTGCTCGAGCTCCGTCGCACGGCGATACGCGTAGACCGCGTGCACGGGCTTCTCGAAGGCGTACGAATCGTAGAACGTGACCTGCACCTCGAGCCGCTCGATCCCGTCGGGATACTCCTTGAGCTCCCAGACCTCGACCGACTCGAACTGATTGCTCGTCATCGGTGACCAGCGCGTGAAGTCGGCGGGCAGCAGATCGACCGTGTGGGTCACGAGCTTGTCGCCGTCCCAGAAACCGATCGTGTCGCCGTACCACGAGTGCGTTCCGTACAGGTTCGAGTGCTCCTTGCCGATGTAGACGCGCCGGATCGACGGCCCGAAATCGTTGATCTGATAGACGATGTCCGGCAGGTTGATGAACTCGTGCGTGTACGGCTCGAGCAGGAAGCGCGGATAGCCCGGCGGCTCGCAGTGCGTCAGCCGGTCGTACTGCACCTGACCGAGCTCGGTCTGCTCGCGCCAGCGCTCCTTGTACGCTTCTTCGTACGCGGGCGTGAGCACGCCTTCGCGCACCTTGCCGTTGAAGCCTTCACCGTCGATGAAAATCTGCATGTGGGTGTTACCGGCCGTGTTCCACAGGCCGTCCCACCGCGGCACCGATTGAATCGTGTGCTTGGTGCCGCCGTTCGCTTGCTCGTAGAGATACCGGTAATGCTCCTCGGACGTCGCGAACTCGCGCGGCGGCGGCACGACCTCGAGCGGCGGCCCGTAACCGGCGCCGAAGCCTTGAGCTGCCGCGAACGAGGGTAGCGAACCGATGACGAGCAGGCCTACGCTCGCCCGCAGCGGGCGGCTGTCGAATCTCATCTGTGCCCCCTTTCGAGTCACGGGATGCCCTCGTGCTCGAGTCTTTTCGTCGATACTATGCGGGCGATCAGTTTGGGGGTCAACGCGCCGTCGACGGGTGCTGACAGTGATAGCGCGAGCATCACGCGCCTCGCCCGGCGGGTCGGCGTTTGCTGCACAATCCTCGCGGGGGAGCTTTGTCGAGGCGAGCAAGAATGAGAACGATGAGCCCTAGCCGATCCCTGCTGCCCGTGGCCGCGGTCGTGCTCGCACTGCACGCCGCTCCGGCTTCGGCATTCACGGTCGAGCAGGCGAACGCCGGCAAGGCCGGCTACGAGCAGCACTGCCAGGTGTGCCACGGCGAGGATCTCCGCACGCTGCCGAATGCGCTGCTCGCGGGGGCGGAGTTCGTCGGCAAGTGGTCGAGCCGCGGCACGAACGAGCTCGTCTCGCAGGTGCGCGCGACGATGCCGCCGGAGGGGCCGGGCGCGCTGCCGGAAGCGGTCTACCTCGACGTGATCGCGTATCTGTTGCAGTTCAACGGCGCGGGCGCGGACGGCACGCCGCTCACCGCCGCGACGCGCGACGCGCTCGGCCGCGCGTTCGCGATGCCGGCCGCGGGCGCGCCGGGACAGCCCGAGCCGACCGGCGTGCTCGTCGCGGGCTCGGTGCCGGACTTCGTGCCGGTCACCGAGCAGACGCTGCGCGATCCGCCGCCCGGCGACTGGCCGATGATCCGCCGCGACTACGCGGCGTCGAGCTTCAGCCCGCTCGCGGAGATCACGCCCGAGAACGCGCATCGGTTGCAGCTCGCATGGATCTGGCCGATGCGCGACGGCGGCACGAATCAGCCGTCGCCGCTCGCGCATCGCGGCGTGATCTACTTGAACAACACCGGCGGCGTCGTCCAGGCGCTCGACGGCCGCGACGGCAGCCTGATCTGGGAGCACCGGCTCGAGGACAACGTCGCGATGCGCGGCATGGCGCTCTACGACGACAAGCTGATCGTGCAGAGCGCCGGACGCCTCATCGCGCTGAACGCGCGCACCGGCGAGACGGAGTGGAACGTCGCGATGCCGGACGGGCGCGCGTCGAGCAGCGGTCCGCTCGTCGCCGGCGGCCTCGTGATCCAGGGGATGGGCGGCTGCTCGACGTACGAAGAGCAGAAGTGCTTCATCAGCGCATACGACCCTGCGACCGGCGAGCAGGTCTGGCGCTTCGTGACGATCGCGCTCGACGGCGAGCCGGGCGGCGACACCTGGGGCGACCTGCCGAACCTCTATCGTGCCGGCGGCGAGACCTGGATCACCGGCAGCTACGATCCCGAGCTCGGCCTGACGTATTGGGGCACCGCGCAGGCGAAGCCGTGGATGCCGGCGAGCCGCGGGATGGACACGCTCGACGTCGCGCTCTACACGAGCTCGACCGTCGCGCTCGACGCGCGGACCGGCAGGCTCGCGTGGCACTACGCGCACGCGCCCGGCGAAGCGCTCGACCTCGACGTCGTCTACGAGCGCGTGCTCGTCGACGCCGGCGACGACAAGTGGGTTTTCACCGTCGGCAAGGACGGCATTCTGTGGAAGCACGACCGGCGAACCGGCCGCTACTTGGGCCACGCGGAGACGGTGTTCCAGAACGTC
>CAYWGQ010000005.1:0-53692 GCA_964457725.1 uncultured Gammaproteobacteria bacterium | reverse complement strand
CAGCCGCGACTCTTCATCCGCGGCCGGAAGATCGCGGCTAGACAGCCGCTCCTACGGGCTGCGCGCCGCGGTGCGATCTTGGCTATTCCGGCAGGCCGGCCTTCCTGAGCCCCTCCGCGAACAGAGCGGCATCCTCCGCGCGCTGAAAGTGGAGCATGTCGTCCAACGTGGCCACCCGCAGAGCGGGATCGAGCCTGCGCACGTCGCGCATGGCTCTCTTGGCCGCGGGGAGTCGCCCGGCAAGCGCACAGCTCGCCGCGATCGCAGCGGCCGCGAGCATGAAGGTCGGCACGTCGCGATATGCCCGCTCGGCCCACAGGCACGCGGCATCGAAACGCCGCGCGATGAAATGCGCGAACGCGACGCCCGTCTGCATGCGAAACATCTCGGCGTCGAGCGGGCTCAGGCGCATGGCGCGCTCGAAGCGCTCGATCGCTTCGTCCGGCGAGCCTCGCCAGACTCTCAAGAAGCCTCCCAGGAACCATGCGGCCGCGAGGTTCGGATTCAGCACGAGCGCCTTGTCGAGAAAATCGATCCCCGTGGCGAAATCGCGGCTGAAGTGAGCGAGCGCATGACCGCCGCGCGTGAGCGCGACGGCGTCGTTCTTGCCCAGGTCGACTGCCAGGCGCGCGAGGCGCGTGCCCTCGGCGGTTTCCCGAGCGTAGTCCGTCGTCCAGCCGTTGACCCTGCGCCAAAACAGGCACCACGCAGCCATTCCGTAGGCGGACGCGTAATCGGGGTCGAGCTCGACGGCCTTGTGAAAGGACGCGAGCGCCCGATCGACGTTGTCGCGCGTCGAAACGTGGAAGCTCGCCATTCCGCGCAGGAAATAGTCGTAGGCGTCGAGGTTCTCCGTCGCCTTTCGCTTCGCGCGCTCGATCTCCGCGCGCTCGAGCTCCTGGACGATCGCGCCGACGACGCTCTCGGTGATCCGATCCTGCAGCTCGAACACGTCGCCGAGAGTGCCCTCATAACGCTCGGCCCAAAGATGCCCGCCCGTCTCCGCGTCGATGAGCTGGCCCGTGATGCGGACGCGGTCGGCAGCTTTGCGGACGCTGCCTTCGAGCAGATAGCGCACGCCGAGCTCGCGACCGATCTGCTTCATGTCGCATGGCCGGCCCCGATAGCTGAAGCTCGAATTGCGGGCGATGACGAATAGCCACCGCACGTGGGACAGCGCCGTGATGATGTCCTCGACCATGCCGTCGGCGAAGTAGTCCTGCGCCGCGTCGCCGCTCATGTTTACGAACGGCAGCACTGCGATCGAGGGCTTGTCGGGCAGCGCGAGCGGTGCCGCCTCGATCTCGGGTTCGCTGCCGACCTCTCTGACCTCGGCGACGAAGCGAAAGCCCTTGCGGGCCACCGTCCGGATGAGCTTTTGCTCCTGGCCGCTGTCGCCGATCGCGGTCCGGGCGGCGTTGATGTGGCTCGTGAGGGTGGATTCCGAGACGATGCGCCCGTGCCAGACCGCATCGAGCAGATCGTCCTTACTGACGACGCGCTCCCGGTTCGCGACGAGGTGGAGCAGAAGGTCGAAGACTTGAGGTCCGACCGCAACGGCGGCAGACGCCCGCGTGAGCTCGCGCCGATCGGCGTCGAGCATGCAGTCCTCGAATCGGAATCGCATCACGAGGCGCTCCTCTGCCTCGGCGGGGCACCGCGGCGCCCAGGTTCCATGGCACCACGCCCTTTATAGCACGGGCCCTACGCCGCCTTTGGACGAATCTTCGACGCCAGCTCGAGCGCAATTCAAGGCCGATGCAAGGCCACGGCGCCCGGTTTCCGCCAAGCTGCAGCGACCAACATGCGATCGCGAAAAAGGAGTCGGCCATGAGCTCGATCAGGACCAACGACGGAACGGCGATTTTCTACAAGGACTGGAGCCCCGAGCGCGAGCCGAAGGGCACCATCGTATTTCATCACGGCTGGCCGCTCAGCGCGGACGATTGGGACACTCAGATGCTGTTCTTCGTCGGGCGAGGCTACCGCGTGATCGCGCACGATCGCCGCGGACACGGCCGGTCGAGCCAGACGGCGCACGGGCACGACATGGACACGTATGCCGCCGATGTGGCCGCGCTCGTGGATCAGCTGGACGTTCGCGATGCGATCCACGTCGGCCATTCGACCGGCGGCGGCGAGGCGACGAGATACGTCGCGCGATACGGCAACGACAGAGCCGCAAAGCTGGTCCTGATCGCGGCCGTCCCGCCGTTGCTCGGCAAGACCGCAGCGAACCCCGACGGGATTCCGATCGAGGTGTTCGACGGGCTGCGCGCGCAGCTTGCGGCCGACCGCCCGGCGACCTATTGGGATTTCACGCTGTCGTTCTACGGCTACAACCGCGACGGAGCGGACGTGAACGAGCGAGTGCGGCTCAATTGGTGGCGCCAGGCCATGATGGGCGGTGCGTTGCCGCAATACGAGTGCATCGAGGCGTTCTCGGAGACGGATTTCACCGCAGATCTGCGCTCGATCGAAGCGCCCGTGCTCATCATGCACGGCGAGGACGACCAGATCGTGCCCGTCGCCATCTCCGCCTTGCGCGCGGCGAAGCTCGTCGAGCGCGGCACGCTGAAGACTTATCCGGGCCTGCCGCACGGCATGTGCACCACGCACGCCGATCGCATCGATGGCGATCTGCTCGCGTTCATCGAGAGCTGAGGAGGTCCGAACCATGAGAATCGTCGTGATCGGAGGCACGGGCCTCATCGGCTCCAAGCTCGTCGACGTGCTGCGCACGCGCGGGCACGAGGTCGTCGCCGCCGCGCCCAAGACCGGCGTCGACACGCTGACGGGAGCGGGCTTGGCCGAGGCCCTCGCCGGAGCCGCGGTCGTCGTGGACGTCGCCAATTCTCCTTCCTTCGAGGACCGGGCGGCGATGGATTTCTTTCAGACCTCCGGACGCAATCTGCTCGCGGCCGAAAGGCATGCCGGCGTGCAGCACCACGTCGTCCTTTCTGTGGTCGGCTCGCAGCGTGTCGTCGACAGCGGCTACCTGCGTGCGAAGGCGGCGCAGGAGGACCTCGTCAAGGCCGCCGGAATCCCGTACTCGATCCTGCAATCGACGCAGTTCTTCGAGTTCATCGAGCGGATCGCCGAGAGCGCGCTCGACGGGGACGTCTATCGCCTGTCGCCGGCGCTGATGCAACCCATCGTCGCGGACGAGGTCGTGGCGGCTCTAGCCGAGATCGCCCTCGGCGCGCCGCTCGACGACACGGTCGAGATCGGCGGGCCCGAAGCCATCCCGCTCGACGAGCTCGGGCGCATGGTGCTCGGCGCCCGGCTCGAGACGCGCGAGGTCGTCGCCGATGCGCACGCCCGCTATTTCGGTGCAGAGCTGAACGATCGCTCGTTGATTCCCGGGCCCGAGGCACGCCTCGGTTCGCTCGAGTTCGGCGATTGGCTGCGCCGATCCACAGCGGGCGCTCTGCGTCGAACGTAGACGGGCCCCGCGCGGGCACTCGCCGCGACAACATTCGCTGAGCCGAGCTATCCTTCTCGGCGGGATTTGCGACGGGGGATCAGCATGAGAGTCGGCCGTTCCGCTCTGCTGGCCGCGGCGCTTTTGACCGTCAAAGTCGGGCACGCACAGCCGCCTCGGATCGGCGTGCCGGTACCGCCGTTGGGCGATGGGCCTTGGGTGTTCGACACCGCCGAGCAGCACAAGGTGCGCGTCAGCGTCGTGACGAAGGGCCTCTCGCATCCGTGGGCGATCGCATTCCTTCCGAACGGCGACATGCTGATCACCGAGCGCGCCGGCCGCCTGCGCGTCGTTCGGAACGGCGAGCTCGACGCACGGCCGATCGCGGGCTTGCCCGCGATCCGGACCGACGGCAACGGCGGCCTGATGGACGTCGCGCTGCATCCGGAGTTCGAGCGCAACGCGCTCGTTTATCTGACCTACACGAAGCCCGTCGGCAACGGGATGGGCGCTCCGGCGCTGATGCGCGGCCGGCTGGAAGGCCACGCGCTCGTCGACGTGGAGGACCTCCTCGTCCCGGACTTCTACGAGGGCAACTCGGGGCTGAACGGCCGCGTCGTCTTCGGCCGCGACGGCAAGGTGTACATGTCGACCGGCGGCCGGTCGCAGAACGACGTCGTGAACGTCGCGCAGGATCCGATGAGCTTGCGGGGCAAGATCTTGCGTCTGAACGACGACGGCTCCGTGCCGCCGGACAACCCGTTCGTCGGCCGCGAGGGCTATCGGCCGGAGATCTACTCGCTCGGGCATCGCAACCAGCTCGGCCTGATCGTGCATCCCGTGACCGGCGAGATCTGGCAGCACGAGAACGGCCCCCAAGGCGGCGACGAGCTGAACGTCATCCTGCCCGGGCGCGATTACGGCTGGCCCGAGGTTAGCTTCGGACGCGACTACTCGGGCCGACGCGTGTCCGAGCATCCGACCCGCGAGGGCATCGAGCCGCCGCTCGTCGTCTGGATCCCCGCGATCGCGGTCGCCGGGATGGCGGTCTACACCGGCGACCGGTTTCCGGCGTGGAAGGGCAACGTCTTCGTCGGCGCGATGATGGAGGGTCGGATCCCGGGCACGGGCCATCTGCAGCGCATCGTGTTCAACGAGAACATGGAGGAGATTCGACGCGAGTCGATGCTGCGGGAGCTCCGACAGCGCATTCGCGAGGTGCGCGAAGGGCCCGACGGTCTGCTCTACCTGCTGACGGACGAGGAAGACGGCGCGCTGCTGCGTCTCGAGCCGGCGCCGTGATCGAAGCTCAGCGCTGACGATCTCGGCGTGCGCTTCAGCGCTCGCTTCCCCTGCTTGCCCGTACGCCCTTGGTCCAATAGCCGTTGCTCGCCTCGCTTCTATCTTTCTGGAAGGGCGGGCGAAACGGCTCGCTCAGGGGAGAAGCCATGGTGCGTTGCCTCGGGTTCGCTTTGCTGCTCGGCGCTTGGGCGCCGGTGGGCTCGCTCGCGCAGGAAGGCGTCACGTACAGATCGGCCGTCGTCGCGCTCGCCGACGAGCCCGCCCTCAGAGCCGAGTTCGAGGAAGGCCTGGTCGCGAAGGCGCTCGAGCACGATTACGACGCGGTGACGAGCTACGACCTCGTCCCGGACGTGGAGGACGTCGACGACAGGCGCTTCCTGCGGACCCTCGCGTCTCACGGCGTTCACATGGTGCTGATGGTGCGGCCGGCGGCAGTCGGCCCCGGGTCGTCTCTCGAGTCCGTGCGCGACGCAGTCGCCCCGGAGCTCCTCGCCGACATGCGGCGGTTCGCGAGGGACCCGAGCTCCTCGGACCCGGAAGACCTGATCGCCGTCGTGCACATGGCGATCTACGCGGTCTCCGACGGCGAGGCGGAGCCCGTCTCGGCGGGCGCCGTTTGGCTCGACGAGGAAGTGCAGACGCGGGAGGAAGGCATCGAGCGCCTGCAGGATTTGATCGTCGCGAACGTCGACGCCGCGAGGCCGGGGATCAGAAGGCTGCTCGGCCTGCCGCCGTTGGAGTGAGCGCGGCAGGTCGGCGCGTAGGCGCGGGCGCGAAGTGCTCACCACGCGGCGGCCTACGCCGTCGCGAAGAAAGCCTCGCTTTCCTCCACGAGCAGCTCCGGCGCTTCCTCGGCGATGTAGTGGCCGGTCGGCACGGCACGCCCGCTGACCTCGCCGCTCGCCTTCGCGCGCCAGTCCTCGACCGGATGGAAGTGCCGCTGCACGACGCCGCGCTCGCCCCAAAGCACGCGCACCGGGCACGCGATGCGTTTCGCCGCGTCGGCGCGATCGTGCTCGAGATCGATCGTCGCCGCCGCACGGTAGTCCTCGCACATCGCGTGGATCGCCGCGTCCGTGAAGCAGCGCTCGTACTCGGCGAGCGCGCGCGGATCGAAGAACGCGCCGCCGCCCGATCCCCAGCCGCGAATCTTGCTGCGCAGGTAGAACGCGGGCTCCGCGCCGATCAGCCGCTCCGGCAGCGGCTCGGGCTGGATCAGGAAGAACCAGTGGTAGTAATCGTGCGCGAACGCCATCGTCGTGCCTTCGTACATCGTCAGCGTCGGCGAGATGTCGAGCGGCATCAGCGCGCGCACGGCTTCGGGATGATCGAGCGCGAGGCGATGCGCGACGCGGCCTCCGCGATCGTGCCCGCAGACGAAGAAGCGCTCGTGGCCGAGCCCGCGCATCAGCGCGACCAGGTCCGCGGCCATCGCGCGCTTCGAGTACGCGGAATGATCGGGCGGTCCGTCCGGCTTGTCGGAGTCGCCGTAGCCGCGCAGATCCGGCATCACGAGCGCGTAGCGCTCGCGCAGCCGCGGCGCGACCTTGTGCCACATCGCGTGCGTCTGCGGAAACCCGTGCAGCAGCAGGAGCGGCGGACGGCCCGCCGGGTCGGCGTCGTAGCGCACGTTGAGCCGAATGCCGTTCGCCCGGCGGCGCTCGAGGCGGAAATCGGCCGGGAAGAGATCGTTCGCGGTCGTCATGCCGCTAAGCGTACGCGATTCCGCGGCCACTTTCGGCGGCGGCGCTTTCGCCGCTCGGGGGCGCTCGAGGCGGTCGGGCTTCGGGGCCGGCAGCGGTGGGCGCAGCGCCGTCGCTAGCGACGTGCGCCTAGTCGTCCTCGATTACGACTTCGATCTCGAGCGGTGGCGCGGCAGCGTCGCGTCCGTCGGTTCGGCTCACGATGACGACGAAGCTTTCGCGGCCTTCGGGGCGCGAGTCGACGACGATCGGCACGAAGATCGTGTGCGTCTCCGCGCCTTCCTCGAACGTTTCGACGCGCGCGCCGAAGCTCGCGTAGTCATCGGCCTCCGTCGCGGTGCCGTCGATCGTCGACCAGACGAACGACGACTCGGCCAACGTTCCGCCGACTCTGCGCAGCTGGACGGCCGCGACGCCTTGACGCTCTCGGATCGTGACGGTCGGGGAGACGGCTTCGATGCGCTCGGGCTCCGGCGCGCGGGGCGGCGACGTGGTGTTCGAAAGCGCTTCCGCGGGCGACTCCGCGGCCGGCGTTGACACACGTGCGCTCGGTTCCCTTGCCGATACCGACGAGGCGGACGATGCGGGCGGCGCCGGTGGGATGGAGGGTCCGGCGCCCGGGTCGGGTCCACTCCGCCCCGCCGCCTCGACTGCCTCCCGTTCGTCAGTATCGGCTGCGTTGCGCTCGGCGCCATCGGCAGCGTTCCGCTCGCCGGCGGCGACTCCGGCTGCTGTGCGTGGGTCGGGACGAGTGTCGACTCCGTCGCCCTCCGCGGAGGGCCCTCCGTCGGACCGCGGCGGAGGGATAGCCGGCGCATCCGCACTTCGGCGTGTGTCGCCGGTGTCGCGCGCATCACCCGCGCCGCCCACGGTCGCGACGATCGCCGCCGCGTCGCGCCACAGGTTGTCGCCGATCGTCCGCGCGACGGACAGCCATTCGTCGGCGCGCTCGCGCGTCGGCTCGGAGACCACGTAGGCGGCGGCGATGCCGATCGCGGCCACGATGGCGGCTCCGCCGATCCAGGTGCCGGCGCCTCGACGTTTGCGCGGCGCGCCCCATCCGCCCCGCGGCGCGCGTTCTTCGACGTAGAGATCGAGGTCGGGGTGCAACGGCGGTTCCGGTTGCGGCTCCATCAGCGGGTCGCGCCGCTGCGGCGGAACTCGCGCGGCCACCGCCTCCGTCGACCGCGGCTCCATTGGCCACGCCTCGACCGGGCTCGCCGCCTCGACCGGGCTCGCCGCCCCGTCCGGGAACGGCTCCGCTTCCGCCGACGCCGGCGGCGCGAGCGTCGAGTAGTCGCCGATCGTCGGCATGTCGTCGTCACGCGCGGCGGTCGGCTCGTCGGGCCGCAGCACCTCGAAACCCGTCACGCCGAGCTCGTCGAGGAAGTCGGCGACGGTCGGCGTGCGCTCGTCGCGCCGCAATGCGAGGCCGCGCGCGAGCGCGTTCCAGCGCGCACCGCGCAGCCGCTCGATCGGCGGCGGCGCGAGGCGTGCGTTCCACGCGCCGAGCGGCGACTTGCCCTCGTACGGATGGCGGCCGGTCAGGAGCTCGTACGCGAGGCACGCGAGGCCGTAGACGTCGTCGCGCCGGTCGGGCTGCGCGAGCGTCGCGGAGTCCGCGTCCTCGACGAAGAACGGCGCCCTCCGCGGCAACGAGGCGGGCAGCAGGTCGAGCACCTTCACGCCGTAGTTGTGCGTGACGAACACCTTCTGCGGGCGGATGTCGCCGTGGATCGCGCCCTTCGCGTGCGCGTACTCGAGCGCTTCGCCGACGGCGCGCAGGACGCCGAGCGTCTCGCGATCGGGCAGGCCCTCGCCCGGCGTCTCGTCCAGGATCGCGCGCAGCGACAAGCCGTCGAGCAGCTCCGTCGCGAGGAAGTACCGGCCGTCGTGGCTGCCGAACCCGCGAATCTTCACGATGTTCGGATGCGACCACAGGTGCGGCTGGTAGTAGCAGCTCTCGAGCTTGCGAAGCAGCGACGTTTCGCTCGAGAGCGGCTCGCTCAGGAGATGCAGCGCGACGGTGTGCTCCTGCGCGATCCGGGGGTCGGACAGCGACCGGTCGGTTGCTTCGTAGATGTCGCCGAGGCGCCCGTGGCCGAGGTAGCGGTTCAGCACGTAGCGGTTGGCCACGACGCTGTCGACCTGCCAGACGTCGGGCTCGGCTTGCAGCTCGAGGATCGGCAGCTCCGCCGTGCGCGCGAGCACGTCGTCGTCGTGCTCTACGTCCTCGGCGATGTGGCTCGTACCGCTCATCCTGGGGCCGGTCTCCCTCGGGGCTGACGCAAAAGCTTAGCAGGGGGCCCGCCGGGCGTCGCGACCGCGAGAAGGGGCGGGTCCGGAACCGCCGGTTCGCCCGAGAACCCGCCGAAAAAATGCGGCGGAAGACCCCGAAATGTTTATGATTAGGAACCGTCTCGCAAGCGAGGTCGAGGGTCGGGCCGATGACGCACCAGGATCGCTTCCACGCCCTCGATGCCGCACGCGCGCTCGCCCTGCTGCTCGGGATCGTGCTGCACGCGACGATGTCGTTCTTCCTGCCGATCCCCGCGCAGGACGTCTCGCAGAGCGCGACGTTCGCGGTGGCGTTCTACGTGATCCACATCTTTCGGATGTGCCTGTTCTTCATGATCGCGGGCTTCTTCGCGCACATGGTGGTATATCGCAAAGGCCTGCGGACGTTCGCGAGGGACCGTGCGAAGCGCATTCTCTTGCCGCTGACGGCCGGTTGGTTCGTGATCGCGCCGCCGACGATCGCGGTCGTGATCTGGGGGCTCACGCGGACGTTCCCGGACGGGCCGCCCGAGGGCGTCGATCCGGCGACGATGGCGCCGCAGGGCTTCCCGCTGACGCATCTGTGGTTCCTGTATTACCTGTGCATCCTGTACGTGCTCGCGATCGGGTTGCGCGCGGCGTTCGTCGCGTTGCTCGACCGCGGCGGCACGCTTCGTGCGAGGCTCGATTCGGCGCTCCGCGTCGGCATCCGCAGCTTCCTCGCCCCGGTCGTGCTCGCGGTGCCGATCGGCGCGGTGCTGTACTCGAACGAGGGATGGCAGGTCTGGTTCGGCATCCCGACGCCGGACACCGGCTTCACTCCGAAGGTGCCCGCGCTCACCGGCTTCGGCACCGCGTTCGCGCTCGGCTGGGTGCTGCATCGGCAAACGGATCTGCTCGCGGTGCTCGAGCGCCAGTGGGTCGTGAACCTCGCGGTCGCGGTGGCGCTCACGGCGGCTTGCCTCGCGCTCGTCGGGCCGGTGCCGAACCTCGCGGCAATGACGACGATCGACGGCCCGGAATCGCTGCGCCTGTACTACACCGCGAGCTATGCGCTCTCGATCTGGTACTGGTGCTTCGGGCTCATCGGGGCGGCGATGCGTTTCTGCAGCGACCCGAGCCCGGTGCGCCGCTACCTCGCGGACTCGTCCTACTGGCTGTACCTCGCGCACCTGCCGATCGTGTTCGCGCTGCAGGTGGTGCTGATGCGGGTGCCGCTGCATTGGGCGATCAAGTTCCCGCTCATCGTCGGTGCGTCGCTCGCCGTGCTGCTCGCGAGCTATCACTACCTGGTTCGGCCGACGTTCATCGGCGGGATCTTGAACGGCCGGAAGTACCCGCGTGCGCCGCGGCTCGGCACGTTGGCCGGCGCGAGCTGATGGAACGCACGGCGAACGATGCCGTGAGCCGGTTCCTTGGACTCGCGCGCGGCTGATGGCCGTGCGCTACACTCGCGCGACGCGCTGATCGCCTCGAGGTCGATATGTTCGAAAAGCCGAGCACGTTGGTGACCGCTGCCGCGGCGGCCATCGTCACGATCGCGACGCCTGCGGTCGCGCAGCAAGTCGCGGACCCGGGCTTCAGGAGCGTCGGCCGCGGCGCGCCTCTCGCGGCGTCGCTGCCGCCGCTGTTCCCGCAAGGCCTGCCTCAGGGGCAGCCGGACCCCGAGCAGATGCAGCAGATCGTCGAGCGCGCGCAGAGCTTCCCGTGGGTCGGTCCGATGCGGCTCATGCTCGGCCCGCCGAGCGAGGACGGCACGCCCGCGCCGGAGCTCCGGTTCGGCTCGGCGTGGAACGGCGACGTGCCGGACGACATCGAGCCGCTGCCGATCGATCTCTTCACGTCGAAGGACTTCTACCGGGACCGTGAGCTCTGGAGCGATCCCCGCTACTTCCGCTGCAACAGCCCGCAAGGTCTAGAGACCGCGCGCGGCGCGCTCGCGCCGCCGACGATCGGCGACGATCCGCCGCGGACGGCCGCATGGGGATACTGCGACCGGGACTATCCGCGCGAGGCGATCGTGAGCCCGTACCCGTTCGAGACGCTGCTCGAGGAGACGCGCCGGCGCGGCGGCCCGACGCAACACGACTACACGACGCTGCCGACGGACTGGAGCGGCTACTACGAGCCGGTCGACCTGCTCGAGCACTGGTACGCGATGATGTTCGTGAACCAGATCCCGACGATCCTGTCGCTCTTGACGCCCGAGTATCAGACGCGGATGGTCCAGGACCTCTACCACCAGGGCGTCACGAACGCGCCGCAGTGGCCATCCACGTATTGCTGGCCGGAAGGCTTCATGCGGCGGTGGTATTTCGCCGCGGTGAATCCCGGCATCAATCCGCATCAGGTGCTGGTCACGCCCGATCTCGTGCAGATCCTGACCGGCGTCGCCCGCAACTTCATCACGCAGGTGCACGTCGGCCGCGAGTTCGACATGGACGGCGCCGTGCCGCGCTTGGGCGCCGACGTGCCGCGCTGGTACGGCGAGACGATCGGCTTCTGGGACGGCGACGCGCTGATCACCTGGACGTCGAACATCCAACCGTGGACCGCGCACGGCGCGTTCGAGTTCTCGAACCAGATGCAGACGATCGAGATCTACACGCCGCAGCGGAACGCCGCGGGCAACGTCACCGGCTTCAATCACGAAGCCGTGTTCTACGACCCGGAAGCCCTGGCCGAGCCGATCCGGATCGTCCGCAATTTTCGCAAGAGCGCGCCGCTCGACTCGGGCGCCCCGTACGCGTACATCGAATGCATCCAGACGCTGTTCCCGGTGAACGGCATCTCGACGCCGCTGACGCCGGGCGCGAAGTTCGAGTACGAGGTGCCGGACATGTTCGGCCGCCCGTGGGCGAAGATCTGGGAGCAGTACCACGAGCAGGGCATGCAGCGCCCCGACCCGAGCGAGGCGCTGTTCGACTTCGAATAACGGGGCGGCAACCCGACCGTAGGAGCGGCTGTCCAGCCGCGACCGCCGCGACGCCGGCCGTCGCGAAGCGGCGGGCCGCTTCGAATAACGGGGCGGCAAACTCGACCGTAGGAGCGGCTGTCCAGCCGCGATCGCCGCGACGCCGGCTGTCGCGCAGCCGCGGGTCGCGGCTGGACAGCCGCTCCTACCGGGGGTCGGTGCGTCGGCGGGCGTGCCGTCGGTCGCGGTTACGTCTGCGCCGAGCGCAGCGCCGCGAGCACGCGCTCCGGCCGGAACGGCACGCGGCGCAGCCGCACGCCCGTCGCATCGTAGATCGCGTTCGCAACCGCGGCGATCACCGGCTTGTGGCTCGCTTCGCCCGCGCCGTACGGCGGCAGGTCGGGACGGTTCGGGTTCGGGTCGCCGTTGACGATCACGACGTCGACCCGCTCCGGCGTATCGGAGTGGCGCATCGTCGGATGCGTCGCCCAGTCGACGCTCAACACCTTCTCGCCGTCGAACCGCACCTCTTCCCACAGCGCGCGGCTCAGGCCGTGCAGCATGCCGCACTCGACCGTGTGGCTCAAACCCTGCGGATTCACGACGAGGCCGCAGTCGTGCGCGCAGACGAGGCGCTTGACCCAGACGCGGCCGGTCTCGCGGTTCACGTCGGCCTCGGCGATCACCGCGACGACCGTGCCGTTTCGATACGTGTACGCGATGCCGCGGCCGGTCAGCACCGGACCGCGCGCCTCGCGGAGCCGCGGATTCGGCGACGGCCGCGTGTCCCAGCCGTAGGCTTCCGCGGCCGCGCGCACGACCGCGAGCGACCGGGCGCGGCGGAACATCCCGTCCTCCTCGCCGTTCGCGATCAGGTCCAGCCGGAACTCGACCGGATCGGCGTTCGCGGCCGCCGCGAGCTCGTCGATGAACGACTCGAACGCGAACGTGACCTGCGGCCCGTTCGGGTCGCGCAAGTTGCCGGTGCGGAGCGGTGTCTCCCAGACCAGCGGCAGACCGACGACGTGCGCGGTCAACCGCCGGTTCGGGATCGCGTACTGCACGGACGGCGTCTCGGCGCGGCCGGACGCCGGCCGCTCGGGCCGGATGCCCATCAGCTGCGCGATCAGCACCGTGTCCGGCTCGTTGTAGCCCAAGTGCGCGTAGTCGACCGCGCGCGCGTCGTACTCGAGCGCGACCGGCTTGCCCTGCGCATCGAGCCCGCCGCGAAGCTTGAACGTGTACGCGGGGCCTTTCGTGTCCCACGCCGTCTCCTCGTCCCGCATCCACTGCACGCGGACCGGGCGGCCGAGCTCGTGCGCGAGAAACGCGGCCTCGAAGCCGACGTCGTCGGCGGCCGTGCGCCCGTACACCTGCGGCCCGTCCATGTAGACGACGCGCACGCGCTCGCGCGGCAGGTTCAGGAACCGCGCGACGCCGTTCCGCAGGCCGTACGACTTCATGTCGTTCGAGTAGATCGTCAGCTGTCCGTCGGACGGATCCGCGAGCGCGTGCGCGGGCCCGATCGCGGTGTGCCCCTGGAACGGCACCTCGTACTCGGCCTCGACCACGCGCGCGGCGCTCGCGAGCGCCGCGTCCGGATCGCCGTCGACCTGGGGCTCCTCGCTCGACGTCGGCGCCGCGCGCCGGATGTAGTCGAAGAGCTCGTCCGACGGCGGGAACGGCGCTGCCGCCGGCGGCGCCCACTCGACCTTCAGCTCGCGCGCCGCGCGGATCGCCTGCTCCTCGCGCTCGCAGACGACCGCGACGTAGTTGCCGCGGCGCACGACGCGGACGAAGCCCGGTACGTTCGCGACCGACGATTCGTCGATGCTCCGGACCGTCGCGCCGGCAACGGGCGGGCGCACGTTTCGCGCGTGCAGCATGCCGGGCACGCGCACGTCGACGGCCCACGTCAACGAGCCGTCGACCTTCGCCGGGATGTCGTAGCGCGGCACGGACTGCCCGACGATCTTCAGCTCGTTGACCGGCTTGATCTCGGCTTGCCCGCGCGTGTCGTCGACGTTGCGCCCAGTCAGCGCGACGTCGAACCGCTTGCCGCCGACGAGCTCGGCGTACGTGACCCTTCGCGACGGATCGGCCGTGACGAAGATCGTGCCGTCGCGGACCGTGAGCCCGGCGACCGGCGTCTGCAGCCGCTCGGACGCGAGCTCGAGCAGCACGCGCCGCGCCTCGGCCGCGACTCGCCGCATCGGCCAGCCGTCGCGCTCGATCGCGTCCGAGCCGCCGGAGCCGCCCTGATCCGGCGTGATGTCGGTGCTGCCCATCACGAGGCTCGACTGCTCGTACGCGAGGTCGAGCTCGTCGCACATCAATTGCCGGAACGCGGTGCCGGTCCCCTGGCCGCCGTCCGTCTTGCCGACGTAGAAGGTCGCGGTGTTGTCCGGGTGGATGACGATCCACGTGTCGAGCTGACGGAAGTCGGGATCCGGATACGGCCCGGCCTCGGCGCCTCCCGCCGCTTGCGCGAGCACGCGGCCCGCCGGCACGGCGTTGACGCCGAAGCTGAACACGAGCGCGCCGGAGGCTTTGAGGAAGCTCCGGCGCGACGTGGCCGGATTGACTCTGCGCAGCGCCTCTTCGACGGCGCGCGGCAGCTCGAGTGTCCGTATCGTGCTCATCCGGCCACCTCCTCCGACGCGGCCGGGGCGGTTGCGGCCGTGGCGCCGCGGACCACGCGCTTGATCGCCGCCTGGATCCGGTAGTAGCTCATGCACCGGCAGAGCACGCCCTCCATGCCGGCGCGGATCTCGGCGTCGGTCGGGTTCGGGTTCCGATCGAGCAGCGCCTTCGCGGTCATGATCTGACCGTTCTGACAGTAGCCGCATTGGGGCACCTGCTCGTCGATCCACGCTTGCTGCAACGGATGGAGCACGCCGTCCCGTGCGAGCCCTTCGAGCGTCGTGATCTCGCCGCTGACCTGCCCGACCGGCATGATGCAGGAGCGGATCGCGACGCCGTCGATGATGACCGTGCAGGCGCCGCACTGCGCGAGCCCGCAGCCGAAGCGCGGCCCCTTCAGCCCGAGATCGTTGCGCAGCACATAGAGCAGCGGCGTCGACGCCTCGACATCGACCTCGCGGGTCGCGCCGTTGACTCGCAGCGAGATGACACTCATCTGGAACCCTCCCCGAGATGAATCGACCCTAGAGCAAACTCGCTGCCAATTCAACGGAGTGCGGCGGGGCGAGCGGGACCGTGCGGACCTCGAGCGGGACGGCGACGCCTTGCGGGCCGGCAGTGACCGTGCCGGCGGTTTCGCCGACCTCGATCCGGTCGGGGGCGACGCCGCGTTCGGTGAGCGCTGCGGCGATCGAGCGGCCGCGGAAGCGGCCGAGGCGCTCGAGCGCACCGTCGGCGATCGTCTCGTTCGCAACGAGCGCGTCGAACAGCGCCCGGTAGTAAGCGACGCGGGCGGGGGCGTCGGGCGCCCAGCTCGGATCGAAACGAAACCGCGCGGCGATCGCTTCGAGGCGGGCCGGCGGCACGCGCTCGCGCGCGAACTCGTCGAGGATGTCTTGCGCACGCGCCGACGCGAAGTCGACCGGCCGCGGGCGCGCCTGCGGGGCCGCTCCGGCCGTCGCGAGGGTGACGTGCAGCTCGATTTGCCTCGTCGCCAAGGCATCGCGGTCCGCGCGCGGATCGAAGCCGCCGCCGGCGGCGAGCGCGAGCAGCGGGCGCGCGTCGAGCGCTTCGGCTAGCGCGTCGACCGTCTGTACGCCGGCCGGTGACAGCTCCGCGGTGCCCGGCTCGAACTCGACCGCGCGCAGCAGGAAAGGCTCCCGGCCGACGAGCGCCGCGAGCGTCGCGAACGGATCGGCTGCGATGGCTTCGAGCCGAGTGCGCACGGCGAGCGCGGCGGCCAGCGCTCCGTCGAGGCGAGCCGGCCCGCCGCTTGCCGTCACCGCCACAGCCGCGGCAGCTGCCTCGTTCGCAGCCCCGGCAGCGCCCGCAAGAGCGGGCGCGCCGATCGGCGCCGTGAGCTCCGTCCGCCGCTCCGCGTCGGTCGACAGCGCGAGGCCGAGCGGCCAGCGGCCGTCGAGATCGCCGTCGAGCTCGAGCCCCGTCGCGGCGACCGTCACGCGCCCGTCGATCGCAGCGCCGCGCAGCTCGCGGGAGTACTCGACGGCCAGGTCGACGCGCCCGGCCGTCATGCCGCGATCGAGCACGCTCGATGCGGCCGGCGCGAGCAGCGTTGCGGGAACGTCCGCCGCCTCGAGCGCGACCGTCGCTCGGCCGTCGGCGGTCGGCTCCCGTTCCGGACCCGGAAACCTCGCGGCGAACGACGCGGCGCCGCCGCCGTCGAGCCGGCCGTCGATCTCGATCGCGACGCCCGAGGTTTCCGGCACGCGGGGATCGTCGAGCGCGACGACGCCCGCGACGTCGGTGAGCGCGAACGTCATCGAAGCGCCGAAGCGCGAATCCTCGATCTCGAAGCCCGCACGATCGAGCCGAGCCGATGCGGCCGTGCGCGCTTCGCCTTCCGCGTGACGCACGAGCGCGTGGACGTCGACCATGACGCTCGGCGCACGCACGGCGACGCCGGGCAGCGGCGCGAAGCGCAGATCGTCGAGCTCGACCCGCGCGGCAGGAAGCTCCAAATGCCAGCCGCCGTCGGCGGCCGTCAGCACGTAGTCGCCGGCGACGGCGAGGCGGCCCGACGGCGCTGCGGCCGCGAGCCGCGCGTCGAGCCGGGGCGCGAGCGCCGCGACGTCGAGCGAGCTCGTGTGGAGCCGGCCGCTCGCGAGGCCGAGCGGCGGCGTCAGCTCGCCGGTCAGGTCGATCTCGGCACCGGTCGCCGCGGTGAAGCGGAGGGCGTAGCGGGTGCCGGCCGGTGCGCGTCCGTCGAGCCCCTCTATAAGGAGAGTCCCGCGGCCGAGCGGGCGGGCGCCGTCGGCGCCGCCGGTAGCGGACGGTGCAAGCGCCAACGCGCCGTCGTTCAGCTCGAGACGGTCGATCCGTGCGGAGCCGCCGCTCAACACGCCGAGCGGCGCGCCGGGCCGCGGCGGCCAGCGCAGCGCGACGCGGGGCTCGGTGACGGTCAGCGCGTCGAGCGCGAGGCGGCGCTCGAGCAGCGACGCGATGCCGATCTCCGCCGTTACGCGCGGCGCCGCGAGCGAAATTCCCGCTGCCGGCTCGACCCAGACGACGTCGAGCAGCTCGACGGTTCCCGTGAGCGGATTGAAGCTGACGCGCGCGGCCGCCGCCGCGTGCTCCGGCGACCGTGCCGCGTAGCGCGCGGCCGCGCGCTCGACGAGCAGCGGCACGGCGATCAGGCTCGCGAGCGTGTACGCGGCCGCGACCGCGGCGAGCACCGCCGCGATCTCGAGGCCGGAGCGGCCGAGGCGGCGCCGGCCGGGCCGTCGAGGCCGATCGCGGATGGCAAGCGGACGGCGGAAAGCCATCGCCCGATGATACTCCGCGGCGCCGCCGGAACCGCTTCGCGCGCCGGCCGCTCAAAGGGTTGTCGGCCCTGCCGGCGCACAATGGCGAATTGCGTTCGCGTTCGCGCCGATCTTGCGGCAAGATCGGGAGTACACAAGATCGAGATACGGATGAGCAGCCGAATCTGGACAATCGGTATCGCCGCCGTAGCCGTGCTCGTCGCGGCAGGCATCCTCTTCTCGGTGTTCATGCCCGACGACCGGGCGCGCGGGCCGGAGGACGCGCCGATCACGGGCCCCGAGCGCGCCGAGGACGCCCGCGGCGTCATCGCCGATCTCGAGCGCGGCGGCAGCGTCGACTACGACGCCGCGTTCTCCCGCGCGCAGGAGTTCCAGCAGGCGGGGCAGCTCGCCGACGCGCAGCTCCTCTATTTCTTCGCGGCGCGGGCCGAGCACGGTCCATCGGCCTTCGCGCTCGCGACGATGAACGATCCCGCCCATCACTCGCCGCAATCGAGCCTGTTGCCGGAGCCGGATCCGTTCCAGGCTTACCGGTGGTACACCGTCGCGCGCGATCACGGCATGACCCAAGCCGCCACCGAGCGCCTCGACGCGCTGCGCGAGTGGGCGCGCAGCGAAGCCGCCGCCGGCAACGCCGAGGCCGAGCGGCTGCTGCTGCAATGGGAGTGACCGATGCGACCGCGCCGTAGTGTTTTCGCCGTTCTTGCGGCCGTGCTGGTCGCGGCGGCGCCGATCGATTTCGCCGCGGCTCAGCAGACGCGGCCGTTACTCGTCGAAGGCAAGCGCGCGCTCTATCAGCGCGTGATCGCCGTGCCGGGCGCCGCGCTCGTCGACGAGCCGGCCCGCGCCGACGCGCCGCGCCAGCCCGTCACGCCGTTCACCGTGTTCTACGTCTATGCACGCGAGACGATCGGGGGCACGCCGTGGCTCCAGGTCGGCCTCGACAGCGTCGGCGACGTGCGCGGCTGGTTGCCGGCGGAGCAGGCCGTCGAGTGGCGGCAGACGCTGACGGTCGGTTTCCGGGACCCGGCCCAGCGGCCCCGCGTGCTGCTGTTCGGGGAGCGCGACGCGCTCGCGGCGATCGCCGAGCAGAACGACGTCGCGGGGTACGAGGCGCTCCGCGAGCGCGCGATCGCCGGCGACGTGGCCGGCACGCCGGTCGCGGCGATCCAGCCCGAGGGCTTCATCGACATCCGCCGGAACTTCTACTTGGTGCCGATCCTGAGCCACGAGGACGTGCTCGTCGGCGACTATCCGGCGCGGCTGCTGCAGGTTGCGAGCGTGCCGCTCCGCTACCCGGAAGGGCAGGATCCGTATCGCGCCGGCATCGTGTTCGTGATCGACGCGACGCTGTCGATGCAGCCCTACATCGAGCGCACGCGTGACATCATGCGCGAGGTGTACGGCCAGATCGAGGCGGCGGGCCTGTCGGATCGCGTCGGCTACGGGCTCGTCGCGTTCCGCGACAACACGTCGGCCGTGCCGGGGCTGCAGTACGTCTCGCGCGTGTACGCGGATCTGACCGGCAGCGCGGAGCAGTTCCTGAGCCGCGTCGGCGACGTGAACGCGGCGACCGTCTCGAGCCAGGGCTTCAACGAGGATCCGTACGCGGGCATCGCGCAGGCGATCGACGAGATCGATTGGGAGGGCTATTTCGCGCGCTACGTGATCCTGATCACGGACGCGGGACCGCGCCTCGGCAGCGATCCGCTCTCCGGCACCGGGCTCGACACGGCCGAGGTCCGGCAGATGCTGGTCGATCGCGGCATCTCGCCGTGGGTGATCCACCTGAAGACGCCGTCCGGCGAGCGCAACCAGGATCACGAGTTCGCGGAGCGCGAATACCGCGCGCTCTCGAACATCGAGGGCATCGGCTCGTTCTACTATCCGATCGAGACCGGCGACGTGGCCGAGTTCGGCACCGCGCTCGTCTCGATGATGGAGCAGCTGACCGCGCAGGTCGCCGCGGCGGCGTCCGGTTTCCAGCCGCTGCAGCGCACCTCGCCGCTCGTCACCGGCGACGATCCGACGCTGACGTCGTTCCAGGAGAAGGTCGCGCGGCTCGGCTACGCGCTGCGGATGAACTACCTGAGGGAAGCGGGCGTCGGCGAGAGCGCGCCCGCGCTCTTCAACGCGTGGCTGCTCGACCGCGATCCGAGCGATCCGAGCGAGCGGGCGGTCGACGTCCGTGTGCTGCTGACGCGCGACCAGCTGAGCGATCTGCACGACGTGCTGCGCAGCATCCTCGAGCGCGCGGAGGAAGGCGCGCTCGCGCCGCAAGGGTTCCTCGAGGAGCTGCGCAGTCTCGCCGCGATCGTCAGCCGGGATCCCGAGGCTGCGCAGGCCGCGGGCGCGGGCTCCGGCGCGAGCCTCGCGGCGCTCGGCTACATGCGCGAGTACATCGAAGGCCTGCCGTACCGCAGCGAGGTGATGAACCTCGACTTGAGCGACTGGCAGCAGTGGACGGCGCAGCAGCAGTTCGAGTTCATCAATCAGCTCGACGGCAAGGTCGCGTACTACCGCGCGCTGCACGACAACGTGGATCTGTGGGTGTCGATCGACGGCGGTCCGGTCGACGGCGACTCGGTCTTCCCGCTCGAGCTGGAGGCCTTACCCTGAGCGACGCGGTCTTCGCGCTCAGCCACGTCGAGAAGACCTACGATGCCGGCGGAACGCGATTCCGGCTGCTGATCCGGCGCCTCGAGATAGCCCGCGGCGGCAAGATCGCGTTGATCGGCGAGAGCGGCTCCGGCAAGAGCACGTTGCTCGAGCTGCTCGCGATGATCCTGCAGCCGACCGCGAGCGAGACGTTCCGCTTCAGCCCGCATCCGCACGAGACGTACGACGTGGCCGAGATCTGGCAGGCGCGCGACGCCGACCGGCTGAGCGACTTCCGCAGCCGCTATATCGGCTACGTGCTGCAGCACGGCGGGCTGCTGCCGTATCTGACCGTGCGGCGTAACTTCGAGCTGCCGCGGGAGCTCCTCGGCCTGCCGCGCGGCGACGTCGCCGCGACGCTCGCCGCGAAGCTCGGCATCGCGCCGCAGCTCGACAAGCTGCCGGCGGCGCTGTCGGTCGGGCAGCGCCAGCGCGCCGCGATCGCGCGGGCGCTCGCGCACGAGCCGCCGGTCGTGATCGCGGACGAGCCGACCGCGGCGATCGATCCGGTCAACGCGGAGCGGATCGTCGCGCTGCTGATCGCCTTGACCGAGGAGCTCGGCGTCACGCTGATCTTCGCGACGCACGCGCACGACCTCGTCCGCCGCGGCGGCTTCGCGCTGATCCGGCACGAGATCGCGTCCGCGGACGAGCACGGCATGACCGTCACGGTGACGAATGGATAAGGGCGCGCGCGAGCGGCTCGAGCTCGTCGGGCGGCTCGCGCTCCAGGACTACCGTCACGAGTGGGTGATGTCGAGCTGCGCGGTGCTCGCGCTCGCGGCCGTGCTGATCCCGCTGCTCGTCCTGTTCGGCTTGAAGTACGGCATCATCACGAGCCTGCTCGATCCGCTCGTCCAGAATCCGCGCTACCGCGAGATCGCGCCGGTCACGAGCGGCAACTACGCACCGGACTGGTTCGCCGAGATGGCGTCGCGGGGCGACGTCGCGTTCGTCGTGCCGCGGACGCGCTCGCTCGCCGCGAGCATCCGTCTGCGGGCGCCCGGCAGCGACGTCGGCCGAATCATCGACGTCGAGCTCGTGCCGTCCGCGGCCGGCGATCCGGTGCTCGGCGACGCGCTGCCCGCGCCGAACGGCTTCGACGACGCGGTGCTGACCGAGACCGCGGCCGAGAAGCTCGGCGTCGCCGCCGGCGCCCGCGTCGAAGGCCTCGTGACGCGCACGCGCGGCGGCCGCCAGGAGACCGTGCGGCTGCCGCTCGAGGTCGCCGGCATCGCGCCGGTCAGCGCGTTCGCGCGCGACGGCTTGTTCGTCTCCGTGAGCCTGCTCGCTGCCGTCGAGGACTTCCTCGACGGGCGCGCGGTGCCGGCGCTCGGCTGGGACGGCGCCGCGCCACGGTCGGAGCAGCGCGCGTTCGCCGGCTTCCGCCTGTACGCGGACGGCATCGACGACGTCGCCGGGCTGCGCGCGGGGCTGATGGAGCAGGGCATCGAGGTGCGGACGAGCATCGCCGACATCGCGCTCGTGCAAACGCTCGACCGCAACTTGAGCATCGTGTACTGGATCATCGCGCTGATCGCGATCGGCGGCTACTGCGTGTCGTTCGCGTCGAACGTCTGGGCGAACGTCGACCGCAAGCGCCGCGAGTTCAGCGTGCTGCGGCTCACCGGCTTCCGCACCGGCGAGATCGTCTGGTTCCCGATCCTGCAGGCGGCCTTCACGGCCGCGCTCGCGTGGCTCGTCGCGTGCGTCGTGTATCTGATCGTGCAGGGCACGCTGAACGCGCTCTTCGCCTCGACCGTCGGCGGCGGCCAGCCGGTCTGCCGCCTGCGGCTATGGCACCTCGCCGCCGCGCTCGCCCTGACGCTGCTCGCAGCCGCCGCCTCCGCCGCGGTCGGCGGCCGCCGCGTCGCGCGTCTCGAGCCGTCGATAGGCTTGCGAGACGGCTAGGCTCGCCGCGTCGGCCGCCGCAAGCGCGGCGATTCGTGCGCCGCTCGCTTCTGATCCTCGAAGCGCCGCAGGCGCCGGATCAGCACGTGCAGCACGTGACGAAACGCGCGCTGCATGCGCTGCGCGCGGCTCCCCTTCACCGAATGCTTCCCCCAGCGTTCCTTGCCGCTCGCCGGCGAGGGCCGCACGTCGACGGCCACCGGCCACCGCCGCGCGTCAACGGCCGCGGCGCGCGAGCGTTGGTACCTTCGTCACTCACCGACGGAGGGCTCCCATGACGATGAACCGCAGCGGGCGTGTCGCCCGATCTCCTGCCGCTCGGCTCGTATCGGGGCGGCGCGCTGCGCGCGCTCGCTCGTTCGTGCTCGCGCTTTTGTCGGCGTCGTTCGTGCTCGTGACCGGAGCGGCGGACGCGCAGTCGCGCCATGGGAGGGGCGGCTTCTTCGAGCGTCTCGATGCGAACGGCGACGGCGTCGTGGACCGCGAGGAGCTGCAACAGTCGCGTCGCGCGGTGTTTCGCCGCGTGGACGCCGACGGCGACGGCTATCTGTCGGGCGCGGAGATCGAAGTGCTGGCGCGCGAGCCGTCGGCGATGCCGGGCGGGCAGCGGCGCGGGGTATTCAGCAACGCTCCATTGCCCGGCAAGGATCTGCTGCGCCGGCTCGACTCGGACGGTGACGGCCGCATTGCGGAAAGCGAGTTTCTCGCGGCGGAGCACCCGCTGCTCGAGCGCCTCGACACGGACAGGGACGGGCGGATCACGCGCGACGAGGCCGAGCGAGCGCAGTCTCGCGCGCAGCGCGTCGTGCGCCGCCGCAGCATTCTCTGACGCCGGTCAGGTCGCCGCCTGGCACGGCGATGCGGCCGGAGGCAAGGCGGCAGCCGGCGCAGGCGCCGGCGTGCCGGCGGGCGATCAGCGGCAGGTGAAGTTCGCTTCGACCCAGTTCGCCGGGTCGTTGCGGCCGTCCTCCGGGCCGATGTAGACGGCGCGCTGCGGGTGGGCGCAGACGCGGCGCTCGTTGACGACCCGGCCGTCGCGCGTGCGACGTGCGACGACGTGGTCCGGCGCGGTGTCGCGTTCGACCCATTCGACCAGCGGCGCGAGCGGGTCCCATTCGTCCGGGCCGGCGCCGCCGCGGCAGTGGCCGACGCCCGGGAGCATGAACAGGCGAGTGCTTTCCATCGCTCGCGCGCGGTCGCCGTCGAACGTCGTCGCGATGACCTGCTCGTAGTAATCGAGCGTCGGCTCGGGCGGCGCGCCGGCGTCGGCCCAGCCGTGCCACAGGATCAGCTTGCCGCCTTCGCGGACGAGGAAGCGGCTCAAGTCCGGATCGTCGGCGTTCAGGATCGCTTTCATGAAGTCGCCGAGGCCCGCGGTCAGGTCGTCGATGTCGAACTCCCACCACGCGTGCTCCGGCGGGTTCGTGTCGCGCCGCGGCACCTGCGTCGTGTCGGCCGGGTTCGCGATCGCGATGCCCGGATCGTTCTCGTAGAACAGATAGGCCGTGTGGCCGTCCGCGGCGCCGCGCAGCATCGCGGGATAGTGGCCGTTGCCGGCGTGCGGCAGGTATTGCACCCAGTCGCGCTCGGAGCCCGGTGCCCGGCCCTTCAGGATCGGCCGGCCCCGGCTGTCGTACGGGCCGGAGTAGAAGTCCTTGATCGTCGCGATCTGCTCCGGCGTGAAGCATGCGCCTTGGCCGTAGCCCGAGCCGCAGGTCAGCGCGGCGAGGTCGCGCTGGGGATCGAAATCGCAGCTCGGCGGATGGTCGATCACGCCGTCGACGATGCCGTCGTTCGCGTCGCAGCGGGCCAGGACCGCGTCCGCGAGCAGATCGATCTTCTCGAGGCTCTCGAAGCTGCCGTCGCCGTCATTGTCGTCCGCGAGATTGCCGGCGAAGTCGTTCCGAAAGACGCGCTGCAGCAGCCAAGTGTGCCCGGCGTTCAGCTCCTGGTAGTGCAGCACCGGCGCGCCGGCGACGATGCCGTCGAAATCGTCCGGGAAGCGCTGCGCCTCCATCAGGCCTTCGCGGCCGCCCGTCGAGCAGCCCTCGAAGTACGAGTACGACTGCGGGCGGCCGTAGAACGCGCGGATCAGCGTCTTCGCGGCGTTCGTGGTCACGTGCACCGCGCGGTAGCCGAAATCGATCTCGGCTTGGCGATTGTCGTGCGCGAACGAAGCGCCGGGCTCCGAGCCCGCGTCGTGCCCCATGTTGCTGTTCGCGACGGCGTAGCCCTCGGCGAGCCGGTGATCGGCGAAGTCGAGGTCGCCGTCCTTGCCGCCGTCGCCGTACTTCAGGAAGCGGCCGTTCCAGTTTGCCGGCAGCGGCAGCTGCACGTGGAAGCCGATCGCGGGGCGGATCAGCCCGCGCACGTAGCAGTACTCGGGCGTCGAGTCGGTCGCGGGGACGATCCGCGCGGCGAGCACGGTCAGGTTCGGCGTATCGGCGAGCGCCTCGCAGGCAGCGGTGTCGGCCGCGGACGCGCCGAGCGCTCCGGGCGAGGCGAGCATGGCTGCGAGGAGCGCGAGCAGTCGCGTCCGCGCGCGGTTCGAAAAGTCGTTCATGTAGCTCCAGCTCCCGCACGCAACGTGCGGACATACCCCAATCGAAGCCCATGATCGCCTAGCGGCCGCGGGAAATCACGAGGAGGGAACCGTCGCGCTGCGGTAGCCGCGCTCGGCCCGGCGCCCTGTCGCGCCGCCGCCACGCGATGGAGCCGTCGCGGCGGCCATGCGAACATACGGACACTATGGGGGTTCTGATTTCCGCCAGGGTGGCCGCGGCCGCCGGCGGGGTCGTTCCGCGGCCGGCACTGTTTGGTCTTCTGGACAGCGCCTCCCGCGTCACCGTGCTCGCCGCGCCCGCCGGGAGCGGCAAGACCTGTCTGCTGCGCGCGTGGATCGCGGCTACCGGCCGGGCAGAGTGCGCCGCGCGCGTGACCGTGCAGCGGGGCGAGCACGATCCGCAGCAGTTCTGGGCGCGCGTCGTCGACGCGCTGCGGCGCACCGCGCCGGGCGCCGCACGCGTGCGCGCGCTCACGCCCGCGCCGTCGTTCGACGGCTGGGCGCTCGTCGAGCGGCTGCTCGAGGACTTCGCGTCGCTCGAGGCGACGCTCTGGCTGCTGCTGGACGATCTGCACGAGCTCGCCTCGAGCGAGGCGCTGCGTCAGCTCGAGCTGCTCTTGCTGCGTGCGCCGGCGACCGTACGGTTCGTGCTCGCGACCCGGCACGACTTGCGGCTCGGCTTGCACCGTCTGCGGCTCGACGGCGAGCTGACCGACATCCGCGGCGAGGACTTGCGGTTCACGCTCGACGAAGCGCGTGCGCTGATGGGCGGCGCCGGCGTCGAGCTGTCGAACGAAGCGCTCGGGCTGCTCGTCGAGCGAACCGAAGGCTGGGCCGCCGGGCTCAGGCTCGCTGCGCTGTCGCTCGCGCGGCATGACGATCCGGACCAGTTCGCGGCCGACTTCTCCGGCAGCGAGCAGACCGTCGCCGAGTATCTGCTCGCCGAGGTGCTCGACCGGCAGCCGGAGGACGTCCGCCGGCTGTTGTTGCGCACGTCGATCCTCGAGCACGTCTCCGGGCCGCTCGCGGATCTCCTGACCGGGCGGAGCGGCGGTGAAGCGCTGCTGCAGCAACTCGAGGACGCGAACGCGTTCGTCGTCTCGCTCGACTCGAGCAGGACCTGGTTCCGCTATCACCCGTTGTTCGCCGATTTCCTGCGGCTCGAGCTGCGGCGGACGGCGCCGGAGTCGGTTGCGACGCTGCATGCGACCGCCGCCGCGTGGTACGCCGAGCACGGCCATCCGGTCGCGGCCGTCCGCCACGCGCAGGCGGCCGCCGACTGGGATCTCGCCGCGCGCCTCCTATCGGACCACTGGTTCGAGCTCGTGCTCGACGGCCAGGCGGCGACGGCCTACGAGCTGCTCTCCCGGTTCCCGCCCGGTGTCGCCGCGAGCAACGCGGAGCTGACCGCGCTCACGGCCGCGGGCGAGCTGAACGGCGGCTCCCTGCAGGAGGCCGAGCGCTGCCTCGCGCTCGCGACGCAGGCGGCCGCGTCGGTCGGCGCAGAGCGCCGACGGCGCTTCCGGCTGATGCTCGCGGTGCTGCGGCTGTCGCTCGCGCGCCAGCGGAGCGATCTGCCCGCGGCGATCGAGGAAGCGCAGCGCGTGCTTGCGCCGGCGGGCGCGCCGGACGATGCGACGCGGCTCGGGCTCGGCGAGGATTTGCGCGCGCTCGCGCTGATCAGCCTCGGCGCGGCCGAGTTCAACGCGCTGCGGATCGACGAGGCGAAGCAGCACTTGGAGCAGGCCGTCGCGCTCGCGCGCCGGATCGAGCGGCCGTTCCTCGAGCTGACCGGGCTCGCGCACCTCGCGGCGGCCGAGAACTTCCGCTCGATCGCGCGCGGCGTCGCGCGCGCGGAGCAGGCGGTCGAGCTCGCGCGGCGGCACGGCTGGGCCGACGAGCCGGTCGTCGTGCTCGCGTACGAGGCGCTCGCCGGGCCGATGGTGTGGCGCGGCCGGCTCGAGGAGGCCGAGCGCCTGCTCGAGCGCGCCGAGCGCACGCTGCGGCCGGAGGTCGAGCCCGCGGTCGCGATGTTCCACTATCAGAGCCTCGGTCTGCTCGAGCTCGTCCGCGGACGCGACCGGCAGGCACTGCGCGCGTTCGAGGCGGCCGAGCGGCTCGCGTCGAGCCTCGGGCAGGGGCAGATGTGGCCGACGATGATCGCGGCGCTCGAGTTGCCGATCCGCGCGCGGCTCGGCGAGACCGAGCGCGTCGCGCAAACGTTCGCGGAGCTCGGCGAGCAGGCCCGCGACGATGCGCAGATGCGGATCGCGCGCGCGTGGGTCGAGCTCGTCGCCGACGACGCGCAAGCCGCGACGGTCACGCTCGCGCCGGTGCTCGACGGGACGATCCCGGTCGTCAACAGCGCCTGGGACGGGCTGCACGCGTGGCTGCTCGAGGCGCTCGCGCGCGAGCGCCTCGGCGACGCCGCGGCGGCGGACCGCGCGCTCGAGCGCGCGCTGCACCTCGCGGAGCCCGACGGGATGCTCTGGCCGTTCCTGCTGCATCCGGTCGCGGCGTTGCTGGAGCGCCGGCGGCGATCCGGCACCGCGCACGCGGCGCTCGTCGCGGCCGTCTTGGATTTGCTCGCCGCGGCGAAAGCGGCGCCGGACGGGCAGTCGGCGCGCCTCGACGCGCCGCTGACCGAGAGCGAGCTGCGCGTGCTGCGCTATCTGCCGACGAACCTGTCGCTGAAGGAGATCGGCGGCGAGCTCGGCGTCTCGGCCAACACGATCAAGACCCACGTCCGGCATCTGTACGCGAAGCTGAACGCGCACGGGCGCACGGAGGCCGTCGAGCGGGCGCGCTCGCTCGCGCTGCTCGCCCCGTCGCCGTATCCGCGGCCGTCCGCCGGCCGCCGTCCCCGCCTCACCCGATTCGGGTGAGGTTTCCCCGCCACAGGGGGATGCGCGGTCACCCCTCGCCCGGCCACGCTCCGGGCACCGGGCGACCGGGTCGGACAAGCGTAAGGGTGGAGACGTGAAACCAAAGAGCGGATTGGCGGCGATTCCGTTGGCTCTCGGCATCACCGGGCTCGGTGTCCACGATGTCGCGTCGGCGCAGAGCGGCGTGCTCGAGGAGATCACGGTCACCGCCCGCCGGCGTGCCGAGTCGTTCCAGGACGTGCCCGTCACGATCACCGCGTTCAGCGAGGAGGACATCCGCGCGGCCGGCATCGAGCGCCCGCAGGACTTCGTCTCGCTGACGCCGAACGTGACGCTCGTCGAGACGCAGAACCAGGGCACCTCGTTCATCACGGTCCGCGGCATCTCGCAGGCGCGCAACAGCGAGCCGTCGGTCGCGGTGCTGATCGACGGCGTGCTGCTGACGAATCCCGCGCAGTTCACGCAGGAGCTCTTCGACGTCCAGCAGATCGAGGTCCTGAAAGGGGCCCAGGGCGCCGTCTACGGACGGAACGCGATCGGCGGCGCGATCGTCGTCACGACGAAGGAGCCGGGCGACGAGTTCGAGGGGCGGGTGAAGCTCGGCTACGACTCCGGTCCCGGCTACCGCGCCCAGGTGATGGGCGGCGGACCGCTCGGCGATTCGGACACGCTGCGCTATCAGGCGAGCTTCTCGCACTTCGACACGGACGGCTACTTGTGGAACACGTACCTCGAGGAGGAGCCCGATCCGTTCAAGGACACGTCGGCGCGCCTGCGGCTGATCTGGGATCCGAGCGATCGGCTCCGCGTCGACAGCAGGCTCTACTACTCCGAGGTCGACACCCAGGCGCTCTATTTCGTCGCGGACTTCGAAGAGGACTCGAACAACACCGAGATCCCGATCCGCGTGAACAATCGCGGCATCAACGAGCGCGAGCTCGGGCAGCTCTCGGTCCGGGTCGACTACGACCTCGACTTCGCGACGTTCACGTCGATCAGCTCCTACGACACGATCGAGGAGATCCTGACCGGCGACCAGTTCGACATGAAGCCGATCGAGGAATCGCTGTTCTTCCAGCTCTTCGGCGACGACCTCGTGCAGAGTCAGTTCCTCGACGTGGAGACGTTCAGCCAGGAGCTCCGCCTGACGTCGCGCGAGGACGCGCGGCTGCGCTGGATCGCGGGCACGTATTTCATTCAGACCGACCGCTACATCTCGACCGGCAACATCGTCGATCGCGGGCTAGGCGCGCCGCCGGTCTACCGGACGCCGCGCGGCAACTTCCCGTACGACGAGGTGTCGTTCCCGGACAGCTTCCAGACGACGTTCCTCGCAGATTCGCAGGACAACTTCGCGTGGGCCGCGTTCGGCGAGGTGGCCGCGGACGTCGGCGATCGCACCGAGATCGCGTTCGCGCTCCGCTACGACAAGGACACGCGCGAGAACACGACGCTGACGCCGGAGCCGTTCCTGCCGCCGGCGCTGACCGACGCCTTCACCGGCGAGGTGCGCAAGCGCACCTGGGACGAGGTACAGCCGCGCCTGACGCTGCGCTATCAGCCGTCGGACAACGTGACGCTGTACGGCGGCTGGAGCCGCGGCTTCCGCAGCGGCGGCTTCAACCAGACCGGCGTCGGCTCCGATCCGCTCGCGATGGCGCTCGGCGTGCGCGACCTGTTCGATGCGGAGGTTGCCGACACGTTCGAGGTCGGCCTGAAGAGCCAGCTCGCCGACAACCGCGTGAACGTGAACCTGAGCCTGTTCGACACGGAGGCCGAAGGTTCCTATTTCTTCGTGTTCCTCGCGACGAGCTCGACGCAGAACCTCGGCAGCCTCGGCCGCGTGGATTACCAGGGCCTCGAGCTCGACGTCAGGGCGCGCATCACGGACTACTTCGATCTCTTCTTCGGCTACGGCTACACGGACAGCGAGATCAAGGAGTCGGCCGTGCCGACGGACATCGGCAATCAGGCGCCGCTCGTCACGAAGGACACGATCAACCTGAGCGCGCAGTACCGGCGGCCGTTCGGCAACTCGGGGCTGCAGCTCTTCGTGCGCGGCGACTACCGCCGGCTCGGCGATACCTGGTGGGATCCGGCGAACAGCACCGTCCGCAATCCGGTGAACCTGCTCGATTGGCGCATCGGCATCGAGGGCGAGTCGTGGACGCTCGCGGGGTGGCAGCGGAACTTCAACGACGTGCAGTACAACGCGGAGTTCTCGCCGGGCGGCTTCCTCTGGAAGGCGCAGCCGCGGCGCTGGGGCATCGACTTCGTGAAGGAATTTTGAGCGGGCCGGCCCGCTCCGACTCCGCCCAGACCGATGGCCGACGCGCCCCGCCTCCTCGTGACCGGCGCCTCCGGGCAGCTCGCGCGCCGAGTCGCCGAGATTGCGCTCGAGTCCGTGCCGCCGGAGCGGCTGATCCTCGTCACCCGGCGGCCCGAGGCGCTCGCGGAGCTCGCGCGCCGCGGCGTCGACGTGCGGTTCGCGGACTTCGCGCGGCCGGAGTCGCTGCCCGCCGCGTTCGCGGGCGCCGGCCGTGTGCTGCTCGTGAGCGCGACGGATCTCGCCGCGCGGGCGGAGCAGCATCGCGCGGCGATCGACGCCGCGGTCGCGGCCGGCGTGGAGCAGCTGATCTATACCTCCGCGCTCGCGCCGGAGCCGCCGAACCCGGCGGTCGTCGCACCGAGCCATTACGCGACCGAGCAGCACCTCGCACGCGCCGGCGTGCCGTTCACGCTGCTGCGGAACAGCCTGTACTCCGAGTATCAGGCGGCCGACGCCGAGCGCGCGGTCCGCACGGGCACGCTCGTGCACAACTGGGGCGACGGGCGGATCGCGTACGTCTCGCGCGAGGATTGCGCCGCGGCGGCCGCGGCGGTGCTCGTGCAAGGGGGGCACGCGGGCGCGGTTTACGACATCACGGGACCCGAGGCGTTCGGCGCCGAGGATCTGGCGCGGCTCTACGCCGAGCTCTCCGGCAAGCCGGTCGCAGCCGTCGCGCTGGACGACGCGGCGTTCGTCGCGCGCCTCGTCGGCGACGCGACCGACGACGATCATCTGAAGTACGGCGCGGAGCTCGTCGCCTCGTTCGGCCGCTCGATCCGCGAAGGTTTCATGGCGGCTTGCACCGATGCGGTCGAGAGGCTGACCGGCCGGCCGCCGCGGACGCTGCGCGCGACGCTCGAGGCAGCCGGCATCTTCTGAGCGATCGCGCAGACGGCGCAAAGGCGGGCGCGGCTGACGGCAGCCGCGCCCTGGGCACTCTTGCAAGGGGACGTCGACGATGGCTAACGACAACGCTGCAATCTCGAAGGCGGATCTCGATACCTGGCTGCGCGCGTATCGCCGCGCGTGGGAGGGGAAGGACCCGGCGGCCGCCGCGCGCCTGTTCGCGCCGGATTCCCGCTATTTCGAGACGCCGTACGCGGAGCCGTTCGTCGGCCCCGCCGGCGTCGAGGCGTACTGGGCGCGGGTGACGGCCGATCAGCGGGACGTGCAATTCCGTTACGAGGTGATCGCGGTCGACGGGCGCACCGGTGTCGCAACGTGGTCGGCCGACTTCAAGACCGTCAAGGACGGCACGCCGGTCGAGCTGAACGGCGTGTTCGTGCTCGACTTCGACGCCGAGAAGCGCTGCGAGCGCCTGCGCGAGTGGTGGGTCGTGCGCTGAAGCGCGTCCCCGTCCTCACTGCCGGCCCGGCGGTGCCGCGCCGCCGCGATCGATAGCTGGAAAGCCCGAGCTCTCGGTTTCCGCGGATTCGAATCGGCACCTGCGAAGTGCTACGGTCACGGGTCCACGCACGGCCGCGCAGCGCCCGTGCGCGGCCACTCTGATCCGTGGAGGCGTCTCATGGCACTGAAGTGGTATGTCAGGCGTCGCTTGGTCATCCTCAACTCGCAGGCGACCGCGCTCGAGGCGGCGCGAGCGCTCGAGCACAACAACATCGGCGTCGTGCTCGTGCAGGACAAAGGGCAGCTCGTCGGGATCGCGACCGATCGGGATCTCGCGGTCCGGGTCGTCGGCCACGGGCGCGATCCGAGCACGACGCGGCTGGCCGAGGTGATGACGGCGCCCGTCGCGACGCTTTCTCCGGCCGACGGCCAGAGCGACGCGATCAAGCTGATGCAGGAGCGGAACGTCCGCCGCGTTCCGCTCGTCGAGGATGGGCGGCTCGTCGGCATCGTCACGCTGGACGACCTGCTGCTCGACGAGGCCGCGCCGCTCGAGGAGCTCGCGGCGATCGTGCAAGCCCAGATCGGCGACGGCGGGCCGCAGCCGCCGGTTCGCACGCCGGCGCGGGCGCGCAGCGTCGCGAGGGCCGAGGCGACGTTCCGCCGCATGCTGAACGCGCTGCGGATGGAGGCGGCCCTCGAGAACGCGAACCAGGCGGAAACGGCGCTCGAGGTCGTCGCGACCGCGCTGGTGCGCCGGCTCACGCCGGACGAGGCGAAGGACCTGATCGCCCAGCTCCCGTCCCTGCTTCGGCCGAAGCTGGACCGGCACCGCTTGGGGCCCGACAAGCGCGTCACGCGCGAGACGATCGAGCAGACGCTCGCCGAGCGGCTCGGCGCGACGCCGGAGCGGGCGGCCGAGATCCTGCGGAGCGCGGGCGCGGTGATCGCCCGCAGCGTCAGCAGGGGCCAGATGGAGGAGGTGCAGAATCAGCTGCCGGCAGAGCTCCGCCCGGTCTTCGCCGAGCAGCCCGAGCGCGATTCTTCAGACGCTGCGGTTGATCGCTAGCCAGTAGAACCCGACCTGCGCGGCGACTTCGACGAATCGCAGCGAGCTGCCGCGGACCGTGCTCGCGACCGCGGCGTGGCGCTTCGGCGGTTGACGCGGGACCGGCGGCTCGTCACGGGGGTGCCGGCGCCGCCGTGTTGTACAATCGAGCCGCGACCCGGCCCGTGAGAAGAAGCCGCGGCGCCTCCGCAGGGGCAATCTCGTCTTTGACAACTGATTCCCGCAGGGCAGCTTCGCGTCCGCGAAGCGCGGATTGCTTGCGCCTGTCCGCCGCGGGAACCGCGATCGAGTGGGGGATATCGTCGAATGGACACAGGGAAGCGTTACTACTCGCTGCTGGCCGCCGCGGCGCTCGGGCTCGGCGTCGCGCCGGCCGCGGAGCCGCAGCCGGCCGGCGCCGCGAAAGTGCAAACGGAGCACGAGGCGCTCGAGACGCTGCGGCGGACGCGCGATGCGCTGATCGAGGTCGGCGACTTCGCGGCGGCGCTGCAGCCGGCGGAGCAGGTGGTCGGCGCGCTCGACGGCCGGAGCGGCTTCGACGTCGCGGAGGATCTGCTGCGGCTCGGCCTCGTGCAGGCGGGCCTCGAGGACTACGACGCGGCCGAGATCAGCTATCTGAATGCGATCGAGCGGCTGCAACGCGCGCAAGGCGTCTTCTCGGCGGCGCTGATCCCCGCGTATCACGGGCTCGGCCGCGCGTACATCGACGCCCGCCGCTATGCGGACGCGGTAACGGCGCTCGAGCACGCGCGCACGCTCGGTCACCGTAACTTCGGTCTGTTCGATCCGGCGCAGGTGCCCGTGCTCGACGACCTGACGCGCGCGCATCTCGAATCCGGCAACGACGCGGCCGCGCGTGCGCTCGAGGAGCAGCGCCTGAAGAAGGCGATCCGGCACTTCGGTGCGGACGCGCCCGAGCTCGTGCCGTTCTATCGGCACCTCGGCGACTTCTACTACCGACACCTCGCGCGCCTCTACGGCAATCTCCCGTCGAGCTTCCGCGCGCACGATCAGTACTGGAAGGCCCTCGAGATCGCGAGCGCCCGCTCGGGTGACGCGAGCCCCGAGAGCCTCGACCTGCTGCGGCGGCTGACGGCGGTCGAGATGCACTTCGACGACCGCCCGCGCGGGCGCGAGCGGCTGCTCGCGGCGCTCGAGTCGCACGCCGAGATCGATCCGCGCGAGCGCGGCCTGTCGCTCGCGGCGCTCGGCGATTTCGCCGCGGTCGAGGGCGACTCGGCGGCGGCCGAGCGCTACTACGCGGCGGCGTACGAGGCTCTGCGCGAGGCGGACGGCGTCGCCGCGGACGAGCTGTTCGCGGCGCCGCAGATGCTCGACTTCGTGCCGCCGGACGACGGCGTCGACGGCTCCGCGCCGTTCCCAGCCTGGCGCTGGGGCACGATCGAGCTCGCGTTCGACGTTTCCGCGGCGGGCCGCGCGAGCGACGTGCGCACCGTCGCCGCGCAGCCGGGCGTCGATGCGCTCGCGAGCGCCTACCGCAAGCGGATCGCGGCGGCGCGCTTCCGGCCGAAGCTCGAGCACGGCCGGCCGGTCGCCGCGACGGACGTGCGCTACACGGCGCGGTTCCGCTACTACTTGCCGGATTGAGGCGGCGAGGGCGCGGCTCGCCGGGCCGCGCTCAGCGCGTGTCCGGCCCTTGCCGCGAATCCATCGAGAGGCCGTACGCGGGATCGCAGTCGTACGGGTAGACGTGATCGTCGCCGCGCTCGAACGTCATCACGCGCGCGGCAATGCCCGTGAACGAGCCCGGGTCTTCGAACTGCTGCGTGACGATGAGCGTGTCCGGATCCGCGAGCCGGAAGCGCTCGAGCAGGCGCACGTCGCCGCTGTGCTCGACGCCGTTGTTGAACAGGGTGCCCGGCGCGAGCTTGACGGTGTCGACGACGAGCGTGTCGCCGTCCCAGCGGCCGATCGAATGGCCGGTCTGCGAGTGCGGCCAGTCGTCCGGGTGCTCCGTCTCGTTCATGAAGATCACGCGCACGAGATCGAAGTACTCGAGCTTGATCACGATCAGGTCGCGGCCCTCGAAGATCTCGATCGGGAACGGGCCCTGCATCGAGTAGATCAGACCGGGCGGCCGGCAGGTGGTCGACACCGTCGTCTGCTCCGCCGGGTCGTAGTCCTTCGCCGCTTCGCGCAAGTGCTCGTGCACGGCGAGCCCGCCGTAGTCGCCCGGCGGAAACTCGTTCAGGCCGGAATCGGCGAGCACGACCGCGTCGTCCGGGAGGAGCGCCATCAGCTCGGCTTCGGTCGGCGTCGGGTCGCGGCGCGGCGGCATCGCGCCCCGGGCCATCGACCAAAACCCGGCGATGCCGTGCCCTTCGGGCGCCTGCGCCGCGGCCGGCGCGGCGAGCGAGACGACCGCGAGCGCGGTTGCCGCGAGGACCGCGCCGCGAAGCGCCCCGTGCCTGCTCGCGGCCGCCATCAGTTGTCCGTCCCGGGCGGCAGGCCGATCTCGGTGCCGTCCTCGCGGAACGCGCGCGTGATCCGCATCAGGTACGAGCCGTCGACGGACGGCATGCCTTCGAGCGTGACCTTCTCGCCCGGCGTGAAGCTCTGCTGGCTCCAGCCGCGCCGGCGCAGGATCGACGGCGACGTCGTCTCCGCCGTCCAGTGCTGAACCTCGCCGTCGTCGCCGACGACGTCGAACTTCAGGATCGCGTGCGGGTTCGCGAAGCGGAACTCGGTGACGGTGCCGCTGACGGTGATTCGCTCCTGCACCTTGTAGAAGACGGGCGCCGAGTGATGGGCGAGGGCGCCGGTCGCGGCGAGCAGGAGCAGGACGAGGCTCGAGCGCATGGTTCTCTCGTGCAGTGTCTTGCAGCCGGTGCAAGGAGCTTACGCCGGGCGGCGGCGATGATCCAGGATCGGGCGGGATCGAGCGTCCGCGCCGCGGTAGCATTGCGTACGTCGATCCCGCGCGAGCGCCGAGGAGCCGAGCATGCAAGCGATCCCCGATCCTTCGCGACGATCCTTCCTGCGCGCCGCGGCCGCGGCGACGGCCGCCGCCTGCGTCGCCCCGGGCGTGCTTCGCGCGCAGCGGCCGCTCGAGCTTCGTTTCCGGACGATTCCGGACCCGGACGGCTGGCACGCGAGCTTGCGGCTCAAAGGCGACTGGCTGGTCTTCGAGATCACCGACGGCGTGCTGTCCGGCTTCGGCGAAGCCTCGCACAGCAACGACGACGAGGCGTGCAAGGCCGAGGCCGTGCGGCTCTTCGCCGAGCATTACGCGAATCTCCGCACGCTGTCGCGCGAGACGATCGCGGCGAAGGAGCGGGAGATCGCGGCGCTCGAGCCAGGCTTCGTCACCGCGACCGCGTTCTCGGGGCTCGATCAGGCGCTCTACGATCTGCTCGCGAAGCGCGAGCAGGTGCCCGTCTGGCAGCTGTTCCGCTCGAGCACGCCGCTCGAAGGCATTCCGTTGTACACGACGATCAACCGCGCGTTGACCGCGCGCACGCCGGAGGCCTACTCGACCGTCGTCCGCGAGCTCGCGGCCCAGGGCTTTCGGACGTTCAAGTGCGCGCCGTTCGAAGCGGTGGACGGGCCGGATCGCGCGGTCGAGAAGGCGGCGGCCGGGCTCGCGACGCTCGCGCGCCTGCGCGAGGAGTTTCCGGCGCTCGCGGTCCGCGTCGACTTCCACGAGCGCTTCAGGCCTGCGGATTTCTACCGGCTGATCCCGGAGCTCGAGCGGCTCGAGCTCGACTGGATCGAGGAGCCGTTCGCGCTCGGCGCGGATTACGAGGAGCTCAGGCGCCGCACGCGGTTGCCGATCGCGGCCGGCGAGCTCTTCTGGGGCGTCGGCCGGTTCGCGGAGATCGCCGAGCGCGGCTGGGCGGACGTGATCATGCCGGACGTGAAGCACGTCGGCGGCTTCGGTCCGCTGCTCGAGGTGATCGAGCGCACGGCGGGGCGGGCGGAGGTGTCGCCGCACAATCCGTCCGGGCCGGTCTCGACCGCGGCGAGCCTGCACGCCGCGGCAATTCACCCCGAGCTCGTCCGGACGCTCGAGTATGCGTTCGACCGGAACCGGACGCGGCGCGCGACCGGCGAGCGCGTCGAGGACGGCGTGTTGCTGCTCGGCGAGGCGCCGGGATGGGGCGTCGCGCCGCCCGCATGACGACCGCCGCCGCGGTCCCGTCGGCTACGGGGGTAGGAGCGGCTGTCCAGCCGCGACTCTTTCGTCGGCCGCCGCGCCCGACCCGGGACCGCCCGCCGATCAGTATCCCGCGGCCAGATCGACGACGGAAAGAATCCGGTCGCCGCGCACCCAGCGGCGGACGTTCTCGACGACGAGCGCGACCGTGCGGGCGCTGCGCAGATCGGAGCTCGTCGCGATGTGCGGCGTGATGATCACGTTCTCCATGCGCCAGAGCGGATGGCCGGGCGGCAGCGGCTCGGGGTCGGTCACGTCGAGGCCCGCGCCGCCGAGCCTGCCCGACTCGAGCGCTTCGACCAGCGCGTCGGTGACGACGCTCTCGCCGCGGCCGATGTTGATGAAGTACGCGCCTTCCTTCACCGCCGCGAAGAACGCCGAGTCGAACATGCCGCGGGTGTCGGCCGTCAGCGGCGTCGCGTTCACGATCACGTCGGCGCGCGCGGCGAGCGCGCGGTACTCGTCCGCGAGCCCAACGTACTCGACGTAGGTCGGCCCTTCGCGGCGGCTGTTGCGGGTTGCGATCACGCGCATGCCGAGCCCGTGCGCTCGCGCGGCGACCTCCGTGCCGATGCCGCCCAACCCGACGACGAGCAGCGTCTTGCCTTCGATCTCGAAGTGCTGCTCCGTGCGGCGCTCGCGAAAGCCGCGCGTCCATTCGCCGGCCCGCTGCTCGGCGGCGTAGACCGGCAGCGCGCGGGCGAGCGCGAGCAGCAGCGCGATCGCGTGCTCGGCCATGTGCGGGCCTTGGATGCGCTGCAGGTTCGCGACCAGGATGCCGCGCTCGGCGACCTCCGGAACCGCGGTGCAGCTGTCGGCGCCCGCGTTCAGCAGCTGAATGAACGCGAGCTCGGTCCCGCGCGCGACGATCTCCGGCGTGCACAAGCCGACCAGGACGTCGGCGCGGGCGACGGCGGCTTCCATCGCGGCGTAATTCCGGAGGCCCGGCACGCCGATGACGTCGATGCCCGGCAGCACGCCGCGGAGCACGTCCGCGATCGCCGTGTCCGCGACCGCGATCCGGCGCGGCGGCGCCCAGCCCGGTCGGTCGCGGACGGGCGCGTCGGATTCGCGAAGCGCGAAACGCTCGATCAGCTCGGCGCCGGCGCGGCAGAGCTCGTCGCAGTCGTCGGTCGGTTGCGCGGCCGCCGGCGCGGCGGCGAGCCCGACGAGGACGGCGGCGATCGCGCACGCCGCGCGGAGGAGCAGGGCAAGGTCCGAGCGCATCGTTCTCTCGTTCGCGATCTTGCGGCCGGTCTTGGGAGGTTACGCCCGCGCGCCGCGACGATCCAAGGGTTGCAGCGTCTCAGCTGCGCCGCGCGATCAGCAGCCGGTAGCGCATCGCGCCGTGCCGGTAGAGACGCTCGAGCGCGAGGCCGCCGTGGTGCGAGTCGAGCACCGCGCGGAAACCTTCGCTCGGCGCACAGGCGCGCACGATCCGGTTCAGCGTTTGCAGCGAGCGTATCTTGCCGAGCGAGCGCGGGCGCACGTACGCCGAGAGATCGCGATCGGTCACGACGGCGAGACCGGCGCCGCAGAGCGCCGCCGCGAGGTGCGCGGCCGTCGCGAGCACCGGCAGCCGCCAGCCGGACTTGAACGCGGCGAGATCGTTCGAGTGCCCGGCGTCCGGATCCGGCATGTCGTCGACGATCGCGATCGTGCCGCGCGGCGCGAGCCGCGCGGCCCACGCGCGCACGGTCGCGGCCGGATCCGCCGAATGCGCGAGCGACTCGATCGCGACGACGAGATCGAACGGGCCGGCGGGCGGGTCGTCGTAGCTTCCGACCTGAATGTCGACGCGGCGCTCGAGCCCCGCGCGGGCGACCGCCGCGCGGCCGATCGCCGCCTGCTCGGCGCTGACGGTGAGCCCGGTGAACGTGCCGCCGATCCGCCGCGCGAGATCGATCATCGTGCCGCCGAGCCCGCAGCCCGCGTCGAGCACGCGAGGCGCGTGGAGCTGCGGCAGGGACTCGATCAGCAGATCGTGCACGCGCGTCGCGGTCGGCCGGCCGCCGGCGAGCGGGTCCGCCAGCGCGCGGTGGACGGTCAGCGTCCGCCGCCCGCCGCCGTAGCCGAACGGCTGCGCGAGCGCGGTCCACCACGCGAGGCGGTCGTAGTAGGTAGCGGTGTCGAGGGCCATCTCGCCGCGGCGCTCCCGGCGGAAGCGGCATCATACTGGAACGTTCCGGGATTGCGAGTGACCGCGCGCGCGGCGCTCGTCCGACCGTCCGTGCTCGCGCAGGCTGCGCGGGCGGGCTCGCGCGGTTGCTCAGCCGCCGTCCGCGGTCATGGCGTGCGAGAGCTGCTCCGCGAAGCGCCCGACTTCGTCCCAGTCCGTGTATTCGACGTCGCGGGACGTGTCGGTCGATCCGCCTTCCTTCCGCGCGATGCGCTTCATCATCAGCCGCGTGAAGAAGCCGTATTGCGTGTACTTGAGAGCGCCGGCGAAGCTCGCGACGAGGCGCGGCGACCAGCCCGCTTTCGCGACGAACTCGCGCGCGATCCGCAGCGCCGCAGTGCGCTCGTTCGGGTCGCGGCTCGCAGCGGCGAGGGAGACCGAGAAGAACGCGCTCGGCCGCGACTCGAGCAGCGCCTTGTGGCGCGCGATGAAGTCGCGAACGCCCGGCTGGTAGCGCCCCATGTGCAACGAGCCGCCGACGACGACCGCGTCGTAGCCGTCGAGCGCCGCATCGCGCACGTCGCGCACGTGGCGCACGTCGACGTCGTGGCCCGCGCGGCGCACGGTCGCCGCGATCTGCTCGGCGATCTTCGCGGCTTGCCCCTCGCTCGTCCCGTAGACGATCAGCATCCTCGCCATCGGCGACAGTCTTCCGGCCGTAGGGGCGGCTGTCCAGCCGCGACGGGACGATCGCGGCTAGACAGCCGCTCCTACCCGGCGAGGCGACGCGCGATGTAGGAGCGGCTGTCCAGCCGCGACCCGCTGTCCGGCCGCGACTCTTCGTCCGTGCAGCGCCGGGGCCGGCCGCGGTGGCGGCGAGAGCCTCGCGAGGTAGACCATCAGAACGTGCCGCAGCAGCACGACGACGTCGTCGACTTCGTCGAACAGTTGCACCAGGCGCTCCATGCCGAGTTCCTCTTGTTGTCGCTTCGCAACCTCGAAACACGGCCGAGGCGGCAATCGGTTCCACCTCTCGTTCGATCATGCGGCCGGCGAGGCTTGTCGGCAACTGGCTTGCCGCCGCGGCAAATGTCCGGATGTCTCTCGTCGGTCGCGTTGCCTCCGGCGGCGTTGTTTTCTCGCGGCACCCCTTCGACCGGCGCCGGTGGACGACGGGCGCCGCCGTTGGCGAGCGCGACCGACGCGCGAAGCGGCGGCGGTGCAGCAGTAATTGACCGAACAAAAAGAAATATTGCAATCGATACCGTTGCTTGTAACACTCGGCTCGGGGAGTAGAGCCGGTAAACCGGCCGTTCTCGCTGTGGCGTCAGGGGAACGAGGCACGCGCCTGCGGCACGTGCCTCGAGCTACGGGGCAGCAGCGTCTTTGGGGAGGAAATCTATGTCGAAGCTCGTTCGTGCGAGCCGCGGAGCGCTCGCATGCATCATTCCGTCCGTCGCCGCCGCGGCGGCGTGGAGCGGCAACGCCGCGGCGCAAGAGCCGACCGAGCAGCGCCGCGGCGCCGCGGCGCTCGAGGAGATCACCGTCACCGGCACCCGCATTCGCCGTGACGACTTCAACGCACCGACGCCGACCACGGTCGTCGACAGCCGGTACATGGAGAGCCTCGGGCTCACGAGCATCTCCGACGTCGTGACGCAGGTTCCGTCGAACGTCTCGAACTTCCAGCCCGCGAATACCGGCGGGAGCGCGTTCTTCGTCGGCTCGACGCTCGCGAATCTGCGCGGCCTGAACCCGTTCTTCGGCACGCGCACCCTGACGCTCGTCGACTCGCGGCGTCACGTGCCGACCAACCAAGGCGGCAGCGTCGACCTGAACGCCGTGCCGAGCATCCTGATCGACCGGATGGAGGTCGTCACCGGCGGCGCTTCCGCGGCTTACGGCTCGGAGGCGATCTCCGGCGTCGTGAACATCCTGCTCGACAAGACGCTCGAGGGCGTGAAGCTCGACCTCGACTACGGCAGCTCGAAAGGCGACGGCGACAACTACCACGTCGGCATCGCCGGCGGCACGCAGCTTCTCGGCGGCCGCGGCCACATCGTCGTCGGCGCGGAGCACGAGCGCCAGGATCCGATCCTGAGCTGTTATCACGCGCGCGACTGGTGCGCGAAGAGCATCGGCCTCTTCTCGAACGGCGGCACGCCGTTCGATCCGCCGGGCACGCCGTACACGCCGAACATCCCGGGCCAGCCGCAGAACATCGTGATGCCGGACCGCCGCCAGAACCAGGTGAGCTACACCGGCGTGATTTACAACACGGGGCTGCAGGCGACGGCCGACGGCACGGACGTGCAACCGTTTCAGATCGGCCAGTACGGCATGCTGAGCCCGACGCAGTCGGAGGTCGGCGGCGACGGCCGGTCGATCTACGAAGGTCTCACGCTCGTGCCCGAGACCGAGCGCTCGACCGCGATGGTCAGCATGACCTACGACTTTTCCGATCGGCTCCGGGGCTTTTTCGATCTGTCCTACGGCAACGTCCTCGGCGTCAACGTGCAGGAAGCGGCGGGCGGGTTCGGCTCGGACTCGGTGAACGTCTGCATCCGCCCGGACAACGCGTTCCTCGTCGGCAATCCGAACCTCGAGGCCGCGGTGCTCGGCGCGATCGGCAACGGCGGCTTCTTCGCGTGCTTCGATCCGTTCAACCCGCAGACGACGGTCCGGAAGGACTTCACGGACGAGATCGACCAGATCGTGAACACCGACACCGAGAGCACGCGCCTCGTGCTCGGCCTAAACGGCACGATCGGCGAATCCACGTGGACGTGGGACGCGTACTACCAATACGGCAAGACCGATCGCGAGCAGATCGGCTACGACTACCGGACCAATTTGCGGTTCAACATGGCGGTCGACGCGATCATCGATCCGCGCCCGGATTCGCCGACGTTCGGCGAGCCGGTCTGCCGCGCGACGGTTTTCGGGCCGCCGTCGCCGTACACGCCGCCGTCGCTGATCGAAGGCTGCGTGCCGCTGAACCCGTTCGGCCGCGGCAGCATGTCCGCGGAGGCGCGCGCGTACGCGTTCGCGCCGATCGTCGAGTTCAACCGCATCAAGCAGGAAGTCCTCGCCGGCAGCATCACCGGCGAGCTCTGGAAAGGCTGGGGCGCCGGTCCGCTCGCGGGCGCGGCCGGCCTCGAGTTCCGCAAGGAGCGGCTGATGAACACCGTCGCGGACGAGGACGATCCGGCGCGGCGCGTCGACATCCTGCTCCAGTACGGCGACGAGTTCGGCGGCGAGGTCGAGGTCAGCGAGGCGTTCATCGAGCTCGAGATGCCGCTGCTCGCGGAGAAGCGCGGCGCCGAGCTGCTTTCGGTCAACGCCGCCTACCGCGACGCGCGCTACAAAAACACCGATCTCGTCCGCTCCGGCGGCACTGCGACGCGCGATATCTCGATGTGGAAGGTGTCGTGGGTCTGGGACCCGACGAGCTTCCTGCGCTTCCGCGGCAGCCAGTCGGAGGACATTCGCGCGCCGGGCTTCCGCGAGCTCTACTGGTCGCTGACGCAGCCCGCGGGCACGGACGTGTTCGGGCAAGTCCAGAATCCGTGGATTCCGGGCGGATTCCCGTTCAATCAGGACCCGCGTACGTTCAACCTGACCGGCAACGTGAACCTGAAGCCCGAGGAAGCCGACACGACGACGATCGGCTTCGTTGTGACGCCGGGCGGCGATCGCGGGCGCCTGCGGTTCTCGGCGGACTACTACAAGATCAAGCTGAAGGACGGTATCCAGGGCGGCATCGAGGGGCGGATCATCTCCTCGTGCTACAACACCGGCAATCCGGAGGACTGCGCGCTGATCCAGGGCCAGAACCCGACGACCGGGCCCGGCGGCCAGGGCTGGCTCGACATCGAGTACGTGACGGTGCCGTACTTCAACGGCCGCTCGTACGAGGCGAAGGGCATCGACATGTCGTTCGACTATGCGATTCCGCTGACGAACGGCAACATCCAGCTGCGGCTGATGTCGACCCACGCGATCGACACGATCGTGACCTCCCCGCCGGTCTTCGTCGGCGGGCAGGACACCGTCCGCGACATCGCCGGTCAGACCGGCGGCGACACGGGCTTCCTGTCGGACTTCGCGGGCTCGCCCGACTGGGTGCACAACCTCGTGTTCACGTACTACCGCGGGCCGTTCATGATCACCGCCCAAGGCCGCTATCACACGGACGGGATCATCGACAAGCAAACGCCGAAGACGGGACCCGACCAGCCGGGCTACGATCCGAACGTGACCGGGAGCGTGAGCGTGAACCGCACGCCGAGCCACTTCACGCTGAACCTGACGGGCTCCTACGCGTTCGATCTCGACAACATCGAGACGATGGAGGTGTTTGCGAACATCGACAACGCGCTCGACAAGGATCCGCCGTTCGCGAGCGGTGCGGTCGGCGGCGCGCATGCGGTCTTCTTCCCGACGCTCGGGCGGACCTATCGGCTCGGCGTTCGGCTGCGGTTTTAGGGGAGGAGGGGCAGCGGCGGCCGCGCTCGGGGAGGCGCGGTCGCTGCGACTTCTCAGCCGCGCTTCCTGAGCAGCGTCAGCCCTTCGCCGATCGACAGCATCGCCAGATCCACGCGCTCGTCCGTGCGCAGAAAATCGTTGAACGCGAGCAGCGCCTTCGCGCTCTCGGAGCTCTGGCGGAAGATCGGCCCGCCCGAGAGCGCGAGCGTGTTGTCGACTGCGATCAGCCCGCCGGGGCGGATCAGCACGAGCAGCTTCTCGTAGTAAGCCGCGTAGCTCGGCTTGTCCGCGTCGACGAACGCGAAGTCGAACCGGCCCGCCTCGCCGGCGGCGAGCAGCTCGTCGAGCGTCGTGAGCGCCGGCTGCAAGCGCAGCTCGATTCGCGACTCGACGCCCGCCTCGCGCCAGAAGCGCCGCGCGACGTCGGTCCACTCGCTGTTCACGTCGCAGGCGATGACCTTGCCGTCCTCCGGAAGCGCGAGCGCGACGGCGAGCGCCGAGTAGCCCGTGTAGGTGCCGATCTCGATGCAGCGGCGCGCATCGAGCAGCTTGACGAGCAGCGCCATCAGCTGCCCCTGATCCGCGCCGATCTGCATCGCGCTCTCGGGGCGAGCGGCGGTCTCCTCGCGCAAGCGCCGAAGCACCTCCGGCTCGCGGGACGAGGCGCGGAGGAGATAGTCGTAGACGTCCTCGTCGAGGAGGCGGGTTCGCTTCAGCATGAATCCCACTCTACTGCCGCGCTCGGGTTGCGCAAGGGGCGGCCCGGGCTCGGCAGACACGGACGCGCGGCGCAGCCGAGCGCATCGTGCCCCGGCAACGCAGTTACCCGCGCGCGAAGGCATCTGCTAGCATCGTCGCTCCGTCGTTCATCCAGGGCCGTCGACGACGATCTCGTCGCGTGCCGGAGACCCCGCAGCACGACCGCCGTTCGAGCACACCCGAGCATGGATTCGCCGACGCCCGCCGAGCTGATCGCCGACCTCACGCACGGCCACATCGCCGCGCGCTGCCTGCACGTGATCGCCGAGTTCGGCGTCGCGGACGCGCTCGGCGACGAGCCCGCGTCCGCCGCCGCGCTCGCCGAGCGCACCGGCCTCGACGCGGACGCGCTGAACCGGATGCTCCGGCTGCTCGCGGCGCACGGCGTGTTTGCGCAGCGTGCGGGCGGCTACGTGCACACGCCCGCGTCGCGTTTGCTCCGCAGCGACGATCCGCAGTCGTTCCGCTCGTTCGCCCGGATGCACGGGCTCGAGCCGATGTGGGACGGCTTCACGCGCCTCGCGCACGCCGCGAGGACCGGCAAGCCCGCCGGCGGGTGGCCGGCGATGCTCGAGTATCTGCGCGCGCATCCGGAGGCGAGCGCCGCATTCAACGAGGCGATGGTCGCGAAGTCGCGCCGCGTGATCCCGGCCGTGCTCGACGCCTACGATTGGCGCGGCGCCAAGCGCATCGTCGACGTCGGCGGCGGCCACGGCCATCTGCTCTGCGCGATTCTCGAGCACGTGCCGCACGCCGCCGGCGTGCTGTTCGAGCTGCCGCAGGTCGTGGCCGAGGTGGCCGAGCTCGTGTCGCCGCGGCTCTCGCTCGCCGCCGGCGACCTGTTCGCCGATCCGCTGCCGGTCGCGGACACCTACGTGCTGATGGACTTGCTGCACGACTGGGACGACGCGCACGCGCAGCGGATCCTTTCCGCCGTGCGCCGCGCGGCCCCGCCCGGCGCCCACGCGCTGCTCGTCGAGACGCTGATCACCGACGAGCCCGGACCGCAGTTCGGCAAGCTGCTCGACGTGATCATGCTCGCGACGACCGGCGGCCGCGAGCGGACGGCCGCCGAGCACGGGGTGCTGCTCGCGGCCGCGGGCTTCAGGCTCGAGCGCGTGATCCCGACGCAGTCGCGGTACTGGATCGTCGAAGCCGTCGCCGTCTGACGCGGCGGCGTCCACCGGCTCTGTAGGAGCGGCTGTCCAGCCGCGACCGCCGCTGCGCCGAAACGAAGGCGCGGTCGCGGCTGGACAGCCGCTCCTACGTCTCACCACTGGCACAGATCGTGCACCTTCCCCGGGCTCGCAAGGATCGACTATGTGGCCATTCCTCATCGGCGCGGCGCTCCTCGGCCTCGTGGGCTGCGGCGGCGCGGCGCGCCTCTCGGTCGCGGACGGCACCGGGCCCGATCCGGTGTTGCCCGCGCCGGTGCGCTCGCCGATCCCGGTCGTCGACATCGCGCCGGCCGAAGGTTGGCCGGAAGGCCGGACCCCGCGCGCGGCGCCCGGTCTCGCGGTCGCGGCGTTTGCGGCAGGGCTCGACCACCCGCGTTGGCTCTACGTGCTGCCGAACGGCGACGTGCTGGTCGCCGAGACGAATGCGCCGCCGCGTCCGGACGACTACAAGGGTGTGAAGGGCTGCGCGATGAAGACCGTGCTTGCGCGGGCCGGCGCCGCCTCGCCGAGCGCGAATCGGATCACGCTGCTGCGCGATGCGGACGGCGACGGCCGAGCGGAGCTTCAGAGCGCGTTTCTCGAGAACCTGCGCTCGCCGTTCGGCATCGCACTCGTCGGCGGCGATCTGTACGTCGCGAACACCGATGCGCTCGTGCGCTTCCCGTACGAGGAAGGCGCGACGTCGATCGCCGCGGAAGGCGTACGGGTCGCGGAGCTTCCGGCGGGCACGATCAATCATCACTGGACGAAGAACGTGCTCGCTAGCGCGGACGGCTCGCGCCTGTACGTGACCGTCGGCTCGAACAGCGACGCTGCCGAGAACGGCATCGAGAACGAGGAGAGCCGCGCCGCGATCCTCGAGATCGTGCCTGCGTCGGGCGAGATGCGCGTGTTTGCGTCCGGGCTGCGCAACCCGAACGGGCTCGCGTGGGAGCCGGTCACGGGGCGCCTGTGGACGGTGGTGAACGAGCGCGACGAGCTCGGCAGCGACCTCGTGCCCGACTACATGACGGCGGTGGAGCCGGGCGGCTTCTACGGTTGGCCGTACAGCTATTTCGGCCGGCATCTCGATCCGCGCGTCGCGCAGACGCGGCCGGAGCTCGTCGACGGCGCAATCGTGCCGGACTATGCGCTCGGGCCGCACACCGCGTCGCTCGGGCTCGCGTTCTACGAGGGCGGCGCGTTGCCGCGGCGCTTCGAGGGCGGCGCGTTCGTCGGCCAGCACGGCTCGTGGAACCGCAAGCCGCCGGCGGGCTACAAGGTAATCTTCGTCCCGTTCGAGGACGGCCGCCCGGCCGGGGCGCCCGAGGACGTGCTGACCGGCTTCCTGAGCGAGCACGGCACGGCGCACGGGCGGCCGGTCGGCGTCGCGATCGACCGCGCCGGCGCGCTGCTCGTCGCGGACGACGTCGGCAACACCGTGTGGCGCGTAACGGCTGAGTCGCGTGTCGCGGTCCGCTGATCACGCTTCGCGCCCGCCCCGGCGCCCGGCCGCGAGCGCCCCGCCGCCGCGGATGTTCGTGCGCGGCCTCGGCACCGCGCATCCGCCGCGCCGCTACACGAAGCTCGACTGCTGGCGCGCGTTCCAACGCTCCGATTGGTTCCTGCGGCTCGACCGCCGCGCTCGTGCGATCGCGTCGACCGTGCTGCTCGGCGACAACGGCATCGAGGCGCGGCGGCTCGCGCTCGACTCGCTCGACGAGGTCTTCGAGATCGAGCCGAACGTGTTGCATGGGCGCTTTGCGGCGCACGCGCCGGCGCTCGCGTCGGACGCCGCCGCTCGCGCGCTCGCGGACGCGGGCTTCGCGGCGCACGAGATCGACGGCGTCGTCGTCAGCACGTGCACCGGTTACCTCTGTCCCGGCCTGAGCGGCTACGTGGTCGAGCGGCTCGGGCTCGGCTCCGGGGTCGCGGCGTTCGACCTCGTCGGTCACGGCTGCGCCGCGGCGCTGCCGAATCTCGCGCTCGCGGAGTCGCTGCTCGCGGCCGGCCGCTGCGAGCGGGTGCTGTCGGTCTGCGTCGAGGTGTCGAGCGCGGCGATGTATCTCGACAACGATCCCGGGGTGCTCGTCAGCGCGTGCCTGTTTGGGGACGGCGCCGGCGCCGCCGCGCTCGCGGCGCAGCCTCCGGCGGGCGACCGGCGCCGCGTCGCGTGGCGCGGAGCAGGCTCCGTGCTGAATCCCGCGGAGCGCGAGGCGCTGCGCTTCGAGCAGCGCGACGGGATGCTGCGCAACGTGCTGACGCGGCCCGTCCCGCGGCTCGCGGCCGAGCACGCGGCGCAGGTGCTCGAGACGGTGCTCGCGGACGCGGGCGTTGCGCGCGAGGAGATTGCGGCGTGGATCTGCCACGCGGGCGGGCGCGACGTGCTCGCGGCGCTCGCCGAGCGGCTCGCGCTCGGCGACGGCGAGCTTCGTTACAGCGCGGCGGTGCTCCGCGAGTACGGCAACCTGAGCAGCGCGTTCGTGTACTTCGTGCTCGAGGCCGCGCTCGCGGACGGCGCGCCGCCGGGCTGGTGGTGGCTCTCGTCGTTCGGCGCGGGCTTCAGCTGCCACGGCGCGCTGCTGGAGGTCGCGTGAGCGCGCCGCGCAAAGTGCAGCCCGAGTGGCTCGACGAGCTGCCGGCCAGCGATCCCCGGGCCGTGCGCTCGCGCGCGGACCTGCGCCGCCTGAACCGGATCATCGGCAGCGTCGGCATCGTCGCGCGCGCCCTCGACCGCTGCGTGCCCGCGGAGACGCCGCCGTGGCTGCTCGAGCTCGGTGCGGGCGACGGCTCGTTCGCGCTCGCGCTCGCGCGAAGCCGGTGCCGCCGCTGGCCGCGCGCGGCGCTGACGCTGCTCGACATGCGGCCGTCGGTCGCGCCGCGCACGCTCGGGCGGCTGCGGGCGCTCGGTTGGACGACCGACGTGATCGACGCCGAGGCCGTCGCGTGGCTCGAGCACGCCCGCGCGCAGGGCGGGCCGCAACCGGTGGAAGGCGTCGCCGACGGCGGCCGGCCCGTGATCTACGCGAACCTGTTCGTGCACCACTTCGACGGCGAGCGGCTGACGCAGCTCCTCGCCGGCATCGCGGGCTGCGCCGACGCGTTCGTCTGCTGCGAGCCGCGGCGCGCGCCGCTCGCGATGGCGGGCAGCCGGATGCTCCGGCTGATCGGCGCGAACGACGTGACGCGGCACGACGCGCTGATCAGCGTCCGCGCGGGCTTCGCGGGCACGGAGCTGACCGGCGCGTGGCTCCGCGCGTGCGGCTACCGCGCGGAGGATTGGCGGATCGAAGAGCGGTCGGCGGGCCTCTTCTCGCATCTGTTCGTCGCGAGGCGCGTTCGATGAGGCCGCGGGCACGGCCATGCGCGAAGCGCGGCGCTGCGCGGCGCAGCTCGGGACGGCCCGCGCGATGATCCGCGAGCACGACGCGGTCGTGATCGGTGCCGGCGCCGCGGGCGCCGCGACGGCCGCCCTCCTCGCGCGCGCCGGCTGGTCGGTCGCGGTCGTCGAGCGGCGCGCGTTCCCGCGGCGGAAGGTGTGCGGCGAGTGCGTCGCGGCGCCGAACCTGCCGCTTCTCGATGAGCTCGGCGTCGGTGCGGAGCTCGCGGCGGTCGCGGGGCCGCCGCTCGAGCGCGTCGCGCTCTACGCGGCCGACGTGTTGCTCGAGACCGCGCTGCCGGCCGCGCACGATCCCCGCCACCGTTACGGCCGCGCGATCGCGCGCGAGGATCTCGACACCGCGCTCGCGCGGCGCGCGGCCGCGCTCGGCGCCGAGCTGTGGCAGCCGTGGACCGTGACCGCGCTCGCGGGTGGACCCGGCGCCTATGCAATCGCGCTCGAGACGCGCGGCGGTGAGCGCGCGGCGCTTCGCGCACGGGTGCTGATCGACGCGCACGGCTCATGGGAGCGCGCCCCGCTCGCAACCGGCGGCCGTGCCCGCCGGACGGCGGGCGACCTGCTCGCGTTCAAGGCGACGTTCGCCGGGGCGGATCTCGCGCCCGGCGTGCTGCCGGTGCTCGCGTTGCCGGGCGGCTACGGCGGGATGGTCGTCGGGGCCCGCGGCGAGCTGACGGTCGCGTGCTGCGTGCGCCGCGACCGGCTCGCCCGGTGCCGCGCGGCGCTCAGCGGTGCGACCGCCGGCGAAGCCGTCGAGCAGTGGCTCGCGAGGAGCTGCCGCGGCGCCCGGCGCGCGCTCCGCCACGCACGGCGGAACGGCCGCTGGCTCGCGGCGGGGCCGATTCGTCCGGGCTTCCGGCCGCTCTGGAGCGCGCCGCGCGGCTTCGCCGTCGGCAACGCGGCCGGCGAAGCGCATCCGCTGCTCGGCGAAGGGATCGGCATGGCGCTGCAAGGGGCGTGGCTGCTCGCGGCGGCGCTCGAAGCGGAGCCGGCGGCGCGCGGCGACGGCGCGCCGGAGGTACACGCGCGCATCGCGCGCGACTACGCGGCCCGCTGGCGCGCGCAGCTCGCGTCGCGCGTGCGCTTCGCGTCGCTCTGTGCGGCGCTCGCGATGCGGCCCCGGATGTCGCAGGCGCTGCTGCCGCTGTTGCGCCGCCGGCCGGAAGCGCTCGCGCTCTGCGCGCGCGTCGGCGGCAAGGTGCGCGCGCTCGATCGCGGCCGCGGATCGTTTTCGTTCGAGAGCTGCGAGGGACCGAGATGACGACGACCGTGTTCGAAGACCTCCGCGAGATCCTGATGAAGGACTACGAGCTGCCGGGCGAGCGGCTGACGCGCGAGACGCCGCTCGAGGAGATCGACCTCGACTCGCTCGCGGCGATGGAAATCCTGTTCTCGCTCGAGGAGCGCTATCACGTCTCGATCGAGGACACCGATCCGACGCCGTTCGCGACGCTCGGCGAGATCGCCGACTACGTCGACCGGCTCGTCGCGCGCAGCGGAGCGAGCTAGCGCGGCCGTGCGGCGGGTCGCCGTCACCGGGCTCGGCGCCGTCGCGCCGGGCGGGAACGATCCCGAGGCGCTCTTCGCGACGCTCGCCGCGGGACGCTCGGCCGTGCGGCGCCTGCCGGATGCGATCGCCGCGCGGCTCAAGAGCCCGATCGGCGCGTGCGTCGAGCTCGAGACCGACGCGCAGTTCCCGGCCCCGCGGCTCCGCCAGCTCGACCGGGTGAGCCAGCTCGCGCTCGTCGCCGCGCGCCAGGCCGTCGCGAGCGCGGCGCTCGAGCTCGATCCGGAGGCCCGCTCCCGCGTCGGCGTCTTCCTCGGCAGCGGGATGGGCGGGGCGGGTGCGACGGACGAGGGTTACGCGGCGTTCTACGGGGCGCGGAGCGACCGCATCAAGCCGTTCACCGTGCTAATGGCGATGACGAGCGCGCCCGCGAGCTGGATCGGCCTCGAGCACGGCTTCGGCGGCGCGAACCTGACGTACTCGTGCGCGTGCTCGTCCGCCGCCGTCGCGATCGGCGAGGCTTGGCTCAGGATCCGCAGCGGCGCGGCGGACGTCGCCCTCGCCGGCGGTGCGGAGGCGCCGCTCGTCCCGGGCACGATGAAGGCCTGGGAGGCGCTACAGGCGGTCGCGAGCGCGGACGCCGACGATCCGGCCGCCTCCTGCAAGCCGTTCGCCGCCGACCGCTGCGGCCTCGTGCTCGGCGAAGGCGCGGCGCTCGTCGTGCTCGAGGAGTGGGAGCACGCGCGGCGCCGCGGCGCGCCGATCCGCGGCGAGCTGCTCGGCTACGGTCTGTGCACGGACACGGCGCACATCACGCGGCCGACCGTGGAAGGGCAGGCGCGCGCGATCGCGCTCGCGCTCGGGTCGGCCGGCGTCGGCGCGGAGGAGGTCGGCTACGTGAACGCGCACGGCACCGGCACGCGCGCGAACGACGCCGTCGAGACGGCCGCGATCCGCCGCGTGTTCGGCTCCGCCGCCGAGCGCTTGGCGGTCAGCTCGACGAAATCGATGCACGGTCACCTGCTCGGCGCCGCGGGCGCGGTCGAGCTCGTCGCGACGCTGCTCGCGTTGCGCGAGCGCACGATCCCCCCGACCGCGAATCTGCGCGTGCCCGATCCGGAGTGCGCTCTCGACGACGTGCCGAACGCCGCGCGCCGCCTGCCGGACGTCGACGTCGCGATCAGCAACTCGTTCGCGTTCGGCGGCACGAACGCGGTGCTCGTCTGCCGTCGCGGCTCGGCCTGATCCGGTATGAAGGAAGCAAGTAGGGGGCCGAGCCGAGCGTCCCTGCTCGCCGGTGCTCGGCCCCTTCACAACGGCCTACCGGAGGCCGGCGAAACTCGGAGGGGGGAGGTCGAGCTTCGCTGCGGTCGCGGCCGAGGGGGACTGGCTCGGCCGCGACCGCCGTGACCGCATCGAGATCAGAGGACGGCCGCGGTCGCGGAGTGCAGCGCGGGCTGCGGCTCCGCGAGCTGCTTCAGCTCCGCCTGGAGCGACGCCTTCAAGCCGTCCATCAGGCGGCGCACGTCCTCGCTCATGTCGACCTTGAACGGCGCCCCGGCGTCGACCACGAGCTCCTCGATCGTTGCGGCCTGCGGGCCGGGCGCATCGAGCGCCGCGTCGTAGCCCGCCGCGATCGCACGCGGCTGCGCGGGCAGCTCGGCGAGGGCAACCGGCGCGGCGAGACCGAGCGCAACGGCCAGCGCGCTGAGGATCGTGTGGGTGCTCATGATTCGACTCCTGTGATTCGACCGTGATCTGCAACGGCGCTCACAGTACTTCCCGGCTACGGAACAATCTGTCGCGATTGTTGCGGCGGTTTGTCGTCGAAAATGCACGGACCGAGCCGGCGACGGCGCGCCCCGAGGTCGTTCCGGGGCCGGAAAGGCCGGCTCTACGGGCCGGATCGCCGTGCGAGGCGGCCGCCCGTGCACAAATTCGCTACAGAATCGGGAAAGAACGTCTAAGGTCTGCGGGCGGCGGCTCGACGTGTCGACTCAGCCGCGCGGCGGGCGCCAGCCGGCCGCACGCGCTTCGCGCTCGGAGCAGAACCAGCGCTCGCCGCGCGACTCGTCGATCCGGGTTCGGTCGTACGCGCTCGAGCCCGGCACGTGATAGATCCGCTCGCCGTTGCGGCCGATGTTGCCCTTGATCGGGCAGCGGCGCTGCACGCCGCCGGACGCAGCCTCCTCGGCGGGCGGCGGTGCGCGGCGCTCGGTGCGGCGCCGGTACTCCCACGGCGCCTCGTGCTCGCCGGCCCAGAGCCCGCGGCGCGCCGCGCGGGCCGCGGCCTCCTCGCCGGCGTAGTCGTCGCCGTACCGCCGATAGGCCCGCGCGTAGCCGGATTCGACGAGCGCCGCGCCGAGATCGGTGCTGCCGGTGCGGCAGACCGCGACGATCCGGCCGTAGTCGTCGACGTCGGTCTGCCGGCAGGTGACCGTGCGCCCGCCGATCAGCTCCGCGAGCTTGCGCTTCGCCGCGCTCCCGCAGCTCCAGCGCGCGCCGCCGCGGCCGCACGACTGCGAGCCCTCCGGGGCATCGATCGCATGCAGGCGGACCCGCTTGCCGTCGATCTCGAGCGAGTCGCCGTCGACGACCTTCGCGGCGCCGGTCAGGACGGATTGCGCGTCCGCGCGAGCCGCCGGCGCGAGCGCCGTTGCGCCGAGGAGGGCGATTGCCGCGAGGCGGGCGAAACGGCCGCGGCAGGCCACTACAGCGGCCGCGGGAACGGCGCTCGCTCGTGGCGCAAGCGGGTGACGACCGCGAGCGCCGCGCCTTGGCGCGACATCTCGGGGGAGCGCTCGAGCTGCTCGGCGATCAGGCGCTCGGCCTCGCGGCGGTTGCCTTTGCAGAGGCGCACGAGCTCCGCCTCGTAGTCGCCGGGGCTGCGCGGCTTGCGCGCGTCTCGCGTGCTCGTTTTCGGGCGGCGGGCCACGACCTTCAGTCTCACTTCACCTCGGAGATCGGGATGGAACGGCTGCCCGAATGCTACCTGCTCCCGCGCACCCTAGCACCCCGCTCGGGGACGCAACCGCCGGCACGACGCCGAAGACGCGGCCGGACGGCCGCGCCCACCTGGGCGGTTCTGCGGCACAATAGGCGCACGGGACGCTTCGGACCGTCCCTGGGGGAGAAACACGCCATGTCGCGCTCGGCATTGCTCGTCGCCGCCGTCGTCCCGTTCCTCGCGCCGCCTGCGGCGCTCGCGCACCACAGCCAGGTAGGAATCTTCGACTCGAGCCGGACGATCGAGATCACCGGCGTGATCAAGTCGGTCTCCTGGCGCAACCCGCACGGCCGGATCGTCCTCGAGGTCGAGGAGAACGGGCAGCTCGTCGAGTGGGACGCCGAGACCGCGTCGATCAGCATCCTGCGCAACCGCGGCGTCGAGGGCGCCGCGATCGTCGTCGGCGAGCGCGTGACGATCGCCGGCGCTCCGCCGGTCCGCAATCGCCGCGAGCTCCTCGCGCGGAGTGTGCTGCTGCCGAGCGGCTACGAGTTCACGTTCGGCAGCGCCGAGCCGTATTTCCCCGCGGGCAAGGCGGGCCGCATCGTCGGCCGGCAGACGATTCAGGCGAACGTCGACGAGGCGGTCAGGAGCGCGGACGGCCTCTTCCGCGTGTGGTCGACGATCATGAGCGACCCGGCCGCGTTCCCGATGTTCAAGGGCGGCTATCCGTTGAACGACGCCGGGCGCGCGAAGCTCGCCGAGTGGAACCCGCAGGACAACGTGCTGCTCAAGTGCGGCACGAAGGGCATGCCGCTGATCATGATCAGCCCGCTGCCGATGGAGTTCGTCCGGCAGGGCGACGACATCCTGCTCCGGATCGAGGAGTACGACGTGCGGCGGCTGATCCACATGTCGCCGGACGCGATGCCGCCGGCCGAGCACAGCCAGTTCGGCTTCTCGCGCGGCCGCTGGGACGGGAACACGCTCGTCGTCGAGACGACGCACCTCGCGGAGCAGTACTTCGATCACGAGGGCGTCTGGCAGAGCGAGCAGGTCCACCTCGTCGAGCGCTTCACGCCGAACGCCGCGTACGACCGGCTCGATTACACGCTGACGGTGACGGACCCGGTGTACTTCTCGGAGCCGTTCGAGCTCAGGCGGTACTTCGTCTGGAAGCCGGAGAACCGCGTGCACCCGTACGAGTGCCTCGATCGGTTCTAGGCCGGCCGGCTCGGTCGCGGCACTCGTAGGAGCGGCTGTCCAGCCGCGATCGTCCGGGCGCGGGGGGGGGGAGCAGTTGGGGGGGGGACCCCCGCACCGACGGCCAAGG
>CAYWGQ010000004.1:22907-62778 GCA_964457725.1 uncultured Gammaproteobacteria bacterium | reverse complement strand
CGCCGTGATGGTCGCGATGTGCTTCGCGCTGATGAAGGATCTGCTGCGCGATCCGGTCATCCTCCGCGAGAGCAAGGCTGCCGAGGTCCTCGAGGCCGCCGTCGTGCAGGGCATCGAGGAGCACGACGGGGAGTTCCAGCTCGAGATATCACAGCCGAGCGACGCCGCCGGCGCACGACGCTCGGGCTGACCGGCGCTAGACCTTCAAGCAGCCGCGCCAGCCCCTCGACGCGTAATAGGATTGCGCGCCGTTGTGGTACGTGAAGACCTTGCCGTAACGGCGATCGCAGAAGAACGCGCCGCCGAGCTTCCGGACATCGGACGGCGTCTTGATCCAGCTCGACGTCTTGGTATCGAACTCCCCGAGCTCCTGCAGCTCCCGATACTGCGCTTCCGTCAAGAGCTCGACGCCCATGGCCTCGGCCATCCCGACAGCACTGTCCTTCGGCTTGTGCTCCTTCCTCGACTCGAGCGCCTCCTGGTCGTAGCAAACGCTTCGACGGCCTTTCGGGCTTTCGGCCGAGCAATCGTAGAAGACGTACTCGCCTGTCCGCTCGTCGTGCGCCACCACGTCCGGCTCGCCGCCCGTGCGCTCCATCTCGGCGAGCGCCGCGAGCTTCTGCGGATGGGCCTCCAGCCTCTCCTGCACCTTCGCCCAGCCCAACCCGTCGTGTCTGTGCATGTTCTTCTCGAAGCGGGCTTGCAGCGTTCGTAGCAGCTCGTCGCGTTCCTGTGCCTTCATGCCTTGCGTCGTTCCGCCGTGCTCGATGCTTCGATTCTACCGGCGGGCGGCGGCGTCCAGGGGAAGCGGCGGAAAACCGGCCGTCGCGCTCTCTCGTCGGGTCGGGCGCCGGCCCGCTAGAGGTCCTCGCTGCCTTCGCTCCGCACGCCCTCGGCCCGCATGCCGGAACGCCGCCGGGCAAGCTCGACCGCCACCTGCCCGAGGTTCACGACTGCGAAAAACGCGTTCCACGCGACGATCTCGAGCATCGGCTCCGTCCGCGTCGCGAAGTACGCGATCAGGACCAGCGTCGCCGCCGCGGTGAGCAGCCGCGGACGCACGACGTCGGCCTGAAAGAACGAGCACAAGCGCAACAGGTTAGCGGCATGAATCAGCACGTCCATTACAGTCTCCCGTCCCGGGCGCGGCGGCCGCTTTGCGATTCGACCGTCGTCGCCGGTCTTCGGAAGAAAGAATGAACGTCGTCTGTATAGCCGTGATGTCGGCGTCTTTTCGGTTTGTAAGCGTCGTGTAACGGAGTGTTGACGCGGAACGCCGGCTCTACGCCGGCAGGCGGTCAGGCCGGCGGGCCGGGAACGATGCCCTGCGTCCGCAGCCGGATGCTGTAGACCGCATCGCACGCGGTGATGAAGAGCGTCCGGCCATCGTTGCCGCCGAAGGCGACATTGGTCGCACAGATCTGCCGCTTCGGCTCGCCGCCGTAGATCGGCAGGTTCAGCGTGCCGAGCAGCCTGCCGTCCGGCGCCATGATGCGCACGATGCCGGGCCCCGCGCCGCCGGTCGAGAACACGTTGCCGGCGCGGTCGGTCTTGATGCCGTCACCGATGCCGTCGCCCTCGTTGAACACCGTGAAGTCGCCGAGCGTGCCGTCCGCGCGCACCTCGTAGCGTTTCAACGTGCGTCCGGCGCTCAGATACAGGTAGCGCTCGTCCGGCGAGAACGCGATGCCGTTCGGCGTGCCGCCGAGCTCATCGCGGTCGAGCAGCCGCGTCGTGCGGCCGTCATGGATGCGCCAGACGCCGTTCGGCATCTCCTTCAGCGGGCTCGCGCCCGCGCCGCGCAGCCCGAAATCGTTGTCGGTGAAATAGATCGAGCCGTCCGACTTGATCGCGAGGTCGTTCGGGCCGCTGAAGCGCTTGCCCTCGTGGTTGTCGGCGAGCACCGTGCGCGTGCCGTCGGGCTCGAGGCGCATGATCGCGAGGTCGTTGTCCGCGCACCAGACGATCCGGCCTTCGGCGTCGCGGCTCGTGCAGCTCGGGCCGATCAGGATCACGTGCGACCGACCGGCGCGGGTCTGCGTGCCGGTGTTGCTCGGGTCGTCGCCGGTGTAGCCGGCGTACTCGAGGAACACCGACACCTCGCCGCCCGGCGTGATCTTGTAGATCACGTTGTCTAGCAGCCCGCTGACGAGCAGATAGCCCTCGCCGCCGTCCGGCACCCAGAGCGGCCCCTCGGTGAGCCCGAAGCCGTCGGCCATCAGCTCGAGCTCGGCGTCGGGCGCGACGATCGCATCTAGCCCGGGATCGACCCGCGTGATCGAGAACGGTCTCGGCTCCGGCGGCGGGCCGTCGCCGCGCATCTGCGGCGGCGGCGTTTGCGGCACGCGGACTTGCGCTTGGACGAAGCCGGCTGCGCAGAGCAGCACGGCGACGACAACGGCTCGTCTCATGGCTTCTCTCCGGCTCCCGCGTCGGGGGCGGCCTTCGGCCGGCCGGTGCGTCAGCCGTTCAGCTCTGCGATGACGCGGCGGCTCTTGAACTTCCACTGCCCATCGACGCGTACGAGCTCGTCCTCGTAGCGCCCCCCGCGCAGCGGCTGCGGCAGGCCGTCTTCGCCCTCGACGACGAACGTCCAGCGCGACCACGCGATCGCGGAGTTCGGACCCGTCACGTCGATCGCGATGCTCGTCATGACGTGGTGGGAGTTCGGATAGAAGCTCGGCGGGAAGGCTCGCTCGACCATCTGCTGGATGGCATCGGGGCCGGTATACGACGCACCGCCGCCACCCTGCCACACGCCGTCCGGCGCGAAGAGCGCCCCATACGCCGCGAAATCCCGCGCGTCGAACGTGCGGCCGTACTCGATCAGGAGCCTGCGGATGGCCTCCATGTCCTCGAGGCGCGTGAGCCGCGCCTCGAGCGCGGCGTCTCCCGCCGGCTGGGCGCTCGTTCGAGACACGTACGCTCCGCCGGCCGCGGCGGCCACGGCGACGAGAATCCATCCTGCAACGAATCCGGAACGTCTACGCATGATCGGTCCTCCGATGAGCGATTCGGCTCGCGAGCAACGACTACGGGCCGCGGCGCTCGAGGCGTCGCCGCGACCCTCACAAGTTCCAGTTGAAAGTCAGGCCGTAGAACCGCGGCGGCATCATGAACGCGTTGTCGCCGGGCCTCGACGTCGGCGTCTGGCCCTGCCGAACCACCGCCTCGTCCTCCAGATTCGTCACCCAGAAGTTCAGGCTCCACGGCGCGTTGGCCGGCGAATAGGTGACGTTCGCGTTCGTACGGGTGAAGCTGTCGCGGTACGACGCCGCGAAGTTGCTGTTCGACGTGTAGTGTGCCGGCATGTACTGCGAATTGATGCGCGCGCGGATCTCGCCGCCCCCCGCCAGATCGAACCAGTGCTCGTACGCGACGCCGAGCGTGAAATCGGGTGCGTTACCGGGCTGGTTCGGATTCCCCTTGAACTCGCCGTGCAGGCGAGTGTAGTACACATCGAGCTGGTTCGCGTCCGACAGCCGGTAGAGCATCTCGACCTCGCCCCCGTAGAAGGTCGCGTCCTGGACGTTGATGGTCGAGAAGAAGCTCCCCGGGAAGAACCCGGTGGGATCCACGACGGTCGTGATCGCCTGGTAGTCCTCGTAGTCGTAGTGGAAGACTTCGGCGTTCAGCTGCAGGCGGTTGCCGAGGAAGCGGTTCTTCGAGCCGATCTGCACCGCCACGATCTCCTCGGGCCGGTACACTTCGACGAGCCCTAGCCCGGCGGGCACCTGGTTCACACCGCCGGACTTGAAGCCGTTCGCGACCTTGCCGTAGATCATCGAATCGTCGTTGCGATCGTAGCGGAAGCCGACGTTCCAGGTCGTCCGCTGCTCGTCGAGCGGAGTGTCGCCGGTTTGAACGGTGATCGGGTTGCCGTCCGAGTCGAACACCGTCGAGGAACCCGGCATCACCTTGCGCTCGTACGTGCGGCGAACGCCGCCGATGAAGCTGAAGCGATCGCCGACCGGCACGGTCATCTGTCCGAACAACGCCTTCGTGTCCATCGAGCCGTCCGGCACGCGCAGCCGGATGCCGGGCTGGCCGTTGAAGTTGAACCACTCGAGCGCGTCCAGCCTCTCGTTGCCGTAGAAGAGTCCGCTGACCCACTCGATCGCCGAGCCGGGCGCCGAGGCGAGCCTGACTTCCTGGGTGATGAACTCGTCCTTGTGGATCGGCCGATAGTCCGTGACGGTGTCCCAGACGTACCGGTTGGACATGTCGTACTTGTGCCAATTCGTGATGCTCGTGAGCGTGACCCGGTCGAGCCGGTAGTTCAGCTCGCCGTAAGCCCCGAGGTTCTTGCGCGTCAGGTAGTTCGGATTCTCGCCGCGCGGCCCCTCCGGCGTCCCGAACGTGCCCGGCGCACCGAATCCCTGATACGGCCGCCACGGATAGCCGTCGCAGGCGGGCTTGTCCGAGTTCGGCGGACAGTACGCGAAGCCGACGCCGGTATCGTCGATCTCCGAGTACTCGAGCGTGGCGATGAAGTCGAAGTCGTCCGCCGGCGCGAACAGCATCCGCACGCGCGCGGCGCGGTTGTCGATGCCCTCCGAGCCGTCTTCGAAATACGGATCGCGCTTGTCCGTCGCGACGGCCGCGCGAATGGCGAGGCTGTCAGATATCGGCACGTTCGCGACAAAATTCATGTCGAGCGCGTCATAGTTACCGACGGTAACGCCGCCGCCGATCTGCAACTCGTCGAGCACCGGCTTGTTCGTGACGATGTTCAGGCTGCCGCCGTTCGAATTGCGGCCGTAGAGCGTCCCCTGCGGGCCGCGCACGACCTCGATGCGCTCGATGTCGAACATGATCGGCGGCAGCGCCTGCAGATGCGACATGTAGGTGCCGTCCTGCGCGTAGAGGACGGCGGAATCGACGCCGGGCTGATTGTTCACCGTGCCGATGCCGCGCACGAGAATCGACGAGAGTCCCGACTCGGAAAAAGTGACGCCGGGCAGCTGACTCTCGAGATCGAGCAGGTCCTTGATGCCGCCCGCCGCGATCATCGCGCCGGGGACGGCGGTGATCGCTACCTCGGCGTCCTGCAGGCTCTCCGTGACCATCTGCGCGGTCACGACGACCTCCTCGAGCTGCCTCGAAGGCTGCGCCGCCGCCGTGCCGGCGACACAAGCCGCGAGCGGCGCAATGGCGACTCTCCATGTGACAGGCTTGGCTGCGCGCGTCATCGTCGTACCCCCTCGTCCGGCGACGCTGTTCGCCTTGGCTGGAACGCTTTTCAGGCTACCCGCCGCGGAGTATGCGACCGCCGCTCGGGCTCGCGCAGCATCGTTGCTTATTGCACACTTCGATGCTGTACATGTTAACTCTATGAAAGAAACGGTAGCGCCGCAAGCGACGTCTCGCAGGCGACCCGCGAGGAGCCGTCAGCGTGTGTATTGCGCAACAGACGAGCGCGATCGGGTCGATCAGGTTCGAGGGCCCGGGGGCACGCCGCGTGTCCTCAGACGGATGCGGTACACGTGCTCGCAGGCGGTGATGTACAGCCCCCTGCCGTCCGGATCGCCGAATGCGACGTTCGTCGCACAGATCTGCGGGCGCGGCTCCTCGTTCGACACCGGCAGCAAGATCCGGCCGAGCGTCTTGCCCTCCGGCGACGTGATCCGCACCTCTCCCGGACCGGCGCCGCCGGTCGAGAAGAGATTCCCGCGCTCGTCCGTCTTCATGCCGTCCACGATTCCGCCGCCGCCCTCGAAGAACACCGTGCCCTCGCCCAGCGTGCCGTCGGGCCGGACCTCGTAACGCATCATCCGCGCGAAGCCGGCGTTCAGGTACAGGAAGCGCTCGTCCGGCGAGAAAGCGATGCCGTTCGGGAAGCCGCCGAGCGTGCGGTCGTCGAGCAGCAACGTCACCTCGCCGTCCTTGATCATGTAAACGCCGTTGAAGTCGAGCTCCTTGTCCGGGCTCGAACGCGAGCCGCGCAGCCCGAAATCGCTGTCGGTGAAGTACACGGCGCCGTCGGAGCGGACGACGACGTCGTTCGGGCCGTTGAATCGCTTGCCCTGATAGCGGTCCGCCACGACGGTACGCGTGCCGTCGGGCTCGAGCCGCATGATCGCTCGATCGGGCGGCGCGCAGTACACCAGGCGGCCTTCCGGATCCAGCGTCAGACCGTTCGGACCGATCATCAGCACGTGCATCCGGCCGCGCCTCGTTTGCGTGCCGGCGTTCATCACGTCGTCGCCGGTGTAGCCCGCATCGTCGAGGAACACCGAGAGCTCGCCGTCCGGCGTGCGCTTCCAGATGACGTTCGCGATCAGGTCGCTGAAGAGGAGATACCCGCTCTCCCCGTCGCGCACCCACACCGGCCCTTCGGTGAGACCGTAGCGGTCGCCGAGAAGCTCGAGCTCGGCGTTCGGATCGATGATCTCGTCGAGCGCGGGGTCGAGCCTCTCGATGCTGAAAGGACGCTCCTCCGGAGGCGCAACTTGCGCCCAGCTGCTTGCTCCGCATGCCCCGACCAGGAGCAGCGCACCGCCGATCAGCCTCCGCATACGTCACCTCCCCCTTCGAGCGCCGGTCCGTTTCCGCGGCTGCCGAACTGCACGGACTCGGCCATGTTCGGGAAGACGTGCACGCGCGACTTGAAGCGCCAACCGTCCGGCGTCTTCACGTAGACGTCCTCGTAGCCGCCCTGGTACTCGATCGTCGTCGGATTACCGCCGACGCCGATCGCGAGCAGAGTCGACTTGCCGACCGCCCCGGTCGGTGTCGGCGTGATGACGTGTGCCGTGATCACGTGATGAATGCCGTAGCCGAGCAGGGTCTCGGGAGGACGACATCCGTCCGGACCGCCGCCTGCCGCCGCCGCGAGCGCATCGCGACCCTCGGCGCGGAAGCGCCATTGCTCCGGTGGAACGCCCCACTCTTCCGACACGCCGAACATGCCGTCGGGCGTATAGAGGTCCGCGTAGTCGTAGCCGCCGTTGGTGCACTCCTCCACCGCGTAGATGTAGCGGGCCGCCAATTGCTCGATGTCGATGTAGTCCTGGGGCGTGAGCTGCATCGGCTCGCTCTGCGCGTGAGCCTCGGCCGCGCAGAGCGCGAGAAGCACCGTACCGATCGCCGTTGTTCGCATGATCCGCTCCGTCAATCGTGAAAAATTCATAATCGCTCCGTCCTCGCGCCCGGACGGCGCAGCCGAGACGCGCTCGCGGGCTCGCGGCTCGAGACGACGATCGCTAGCCGCCGAACTCGCGCCGCACCGACACCGCCCACTCGCGCGGGCGCCCCGGCTGCCCGCTGACCGAGAACCCGCTGCCGCTGAACTTATTGTAGTAGTAGAACTCGTCGAGCAGATTCGTGACCGCTAGCGACACGAACCAATCGCGCTGCGGCGGCTCGAACGTGAGCCGTGCATTCACGATCGAGATCTCCTCCACGGTGTACAACGGCTCCGGCGGCGCTGCGGCGTTGCGGCCCGCGGGCAACTCGTCCTGATAGAACCAATCGAGCCGCGCCGTCAGCTGGCTGCCGGTCGCGAACGGCACGGCGTACTGCACCCCGAAGCTCAGGTTCCATTCGGGCTGGATGAGGTTGTCCGGATGCCGGTAGCCGCGCGCGGTCGGGTCCTTCACCTTCGATTCGAAGTCCAACCAGCCGAGCGACATGTTGAGCGCCAGCCGATCGGTCGGCTCGGCCGTCGCCTCCACCTCGATGCCCTTCACCGTCGCCGGGTTCGTCGTGTAGATGAACCATATCGTCGAGCCGCTCGGACAGCTCGCGGGATCGAAAGTCGGCGTCGGATTCGGCACGTTCAGGCATTCGAACGCCGCGACAGACGTCAACCGATCGCTGTAGTCGCTGTAGAAGCCCGCGACGTTCAGCCGCAGCAGGCGGTCGAAGTACTCGCCCTTCATGCCGATCTCGTACGCCACCATCTCCTCCGAATCGAACGGCGTGAGCTGGTTGACGGTGACCGGACGCGGACTGACGCCGGGAGGCCGAAACCCCGTGGAGGCGCTCGCGTAGAGCATCAGGTCGTCGGACAGCTGATAGTCGAGCGCGACCTTCCAGTCGATGCGGTCCTCGCTGCCGACCGAGGGCTCGGGCACGGTCAACAGCCCCGGATGATCGAACGCGAACACCTTTTCGTTCTCGGAGTAGCGGACGCCGGTCGTCAGGCGCAGCCGGTCGCTCAAGTCGTAGGCGACGTGCGCGAAGACGGATTCGTTCGAGTCGTCGATCTGGTCATTGACCGTCCAGTGATTGAGCACGTAGTCCACGGCGCCGCCGATGTGCGAGCTCGAATCGAAATAGTAGGCGCCGGCGGTCCAATTGAGCCGTTCGCCGGCGGTGCCCGAGAACCGCAGCTCCGCGGTCGTCTGATCGTGGTAGAAGACGCCCCAGGCATTCGACAGCGCGATCGGCGAGAGGTCGGGATCGTGCGTATAGAGCGCGTCGTACTCGCGGTACGCGAGGATGACCTTCGCCTGAAGCGATTCGCTCAGGCTCCAATCGAGCTTCGCGGAGTAGCCCAACGACTCGACGCTGGCCTCGCTCGGGTAGGAGATCCCGAGAAGCGGATCGGAATGCGTCGCATAAGCGGCGAACCGGTGCGGGGGCAGAAAACGCTCGTCGTAGCGGATGCCGTAGGTCGCGAAGACCTGATCGATGTAGGCCGAAACGAAGCCGTCGTTCGCGGGCGCGGCGGGCAGCAGCAGCGTATCGGGCGGCGCCTCCTGATCGTCGTCGGCGTAATCCACGGAGAAGTTGAGCTCGAGATCGTCGCTCGCGACGTAACGCAGCATCGCCCGTCCCGCGAGAAGCTTCTCCGCGCCGAGCGTGCCGACCTTGCAGTCCTGCTGGGGCGCGCTCGGATCGGACATCGGGAACGTGCCGGCGAGCTCGGGAGTGCCCTGCGCGTGCATCTGACAGGTGAAGTCGAGCAGGTCCATGTAGCCGTCTACCTGCTTGCTCGCTCCCGACAGCCGCATGAAGAGCTTGTCGGGCACGATGGTCATGTCGAAGGCCGCTTTGAGATCGAGGCGATCGTAGTCGCCGAACGTCGCCTCGGCGTAGCCCGAGTCGTCGCCCTGCGGCGGCCTCGAGAAGAGTCGCAGCGCGCCGCCGAGGCTGTTCTTGCCGAACAACGTGCCCTGCGGCCCGCGTAGCACCTCCACGCGCTCGAGGTCCATCAGATCCATTGCGGAGCCGAGCAGGGTCGAGTGATAGACCTCGTCGATATAAACCGCGACCGCGGGCTCGAAAGCGAAGTTGTAGTCGCCCTGGGACGCCCCGCGAATACCGATGGTCGGTGTCGGCCCCACGACCGCCGCCCCGGGACGGATGTACGCGTTCGGCACGACGAACCCGACGTCCTCGACGTTCGTGAGGCTGCGCAGCTCGAGGGCTTCGCCGCTGATGGCCGTGATCGCGAGCGGGGTGTCTTGCAGGCTTTCCTCGAAGTACTGAGCGGTGACGACCACCTCCTCGAGCGCCCTCTCCCCCGCTCCGGCCTGCGCGACGGCGCGTTCGGCGCCGCCGACCGCGAGCGCCGCAAGGACGCATGCTCCGAGCCTAGTATCCCCGTTCATGCGTTCACCCCCTTCGATGACACGCATGCGGCGTCAGCCCGCATGTGCTTTACATGTTCAGTGTAGGAGCCGGTCCGACCGAGCGCAACGTGAGGTCGCGGCTGCGGCTCGGCGTCCTGTCCGTACAAGCGCTTGCGAGCTGCCGACCATCGCAAAAACGAGAAACGGCACCGCCCATACGTCCCTCAACGATGTACAATTCGCACGCGCGGCGTCGAACCATAGGCTCCATGACGAAAATACGAAGATTCAGCGAGTCCCTGCCGATGCTGCTGCTCCGAGCGCGTGAGACGGCGATGGCGCGCTTCCGGCCCGTGCTGCACGCGCACGGCGTCACCGAGCAGCAATGGCGAACTCTCCGAGCGTTGCACGACCTCGGCGAGCTCACCGCCGCTGGTCTCGCCGAGGAATGCGCGATCCTCGCGCCGAGCATGACGCGCATTCTGCGGAACCTGTCCGAGCGCGGGCTCGTCCTCGCACGCCGATCGAGCCGCGACGGCCGAGAGCTCAAGGTGAAGATCTCGGCGAAGGGCAACCGCCTCGTGAGCGTCGTCGGCCCCCTGGTCGAGAAGGAGTACGCGAAGATTCGCGAGCAGGTACGTCCGGAGCGCCTCGAATCGCTCTACGCGGATCTGCGCCACCTGATCGAGATAGGGACGCCTTCCACCCCGGACGAGCGCCGCTCGCGCCGTTAGGAGCGGCAGGCGAGCCCGGTCGGGGGCCCGCCCACCGTCATACGGGCGCGGATGCGCCGCGGATCGCGGCCACGCGCCTCAGAAGGCGCACAACGGATTGATCGGCGAGGACGTCCCGCCGGGAAGCCGGAGCGGCGCCGTCGTCAGCAAGAAGTCGAAGCGATCGAGCCGCTCGCACGTCGCCGCCAACTCGGTGAGCGCCGGCCAGTCGAGGATCGGCATTCCCATCCCGACCAAGCCGATCATATGAACTGGCGACGGAAACCGCTCGCTCGGATACGGCAGCTTTTCTATGCAGTCGCCGCCGTAGACGGCGACCTCCCGGTCGTGCATCCACTCGACGCACTCCGCGTGCAGGCCCGCCCGCGGGTAGATGTCCTGCAGCCCGAGCTCCTGCTCCATGCGCTCCATTCCGGTCCGGACCAGCAGCACGTCGCCCGATCCGACGCGGACGTTCTGCCTCGCCTCCGCAGCCTCGAGATCCGCGACCGTCACGTACTCGTCGCTCTCGTACCATGACACGCCGCGAGCCGCAGCCACGTCGAGCAGCACGCCTCGGGTGAAGATTCCCTGCCGCATGGCGAATATCGAGCCCCACCGCGCACCGTTCGCGCTGACGGTCTCGGACCGCGTGCGGCCGTTGTAGAGCTGATCGCCGACGGCGAAGTGACACAACGCGTCGAGGTGCGTCATCGTCATTCCGTGCGGCGCCATCGAATAGTAATCGCTGATCCCGGGCCCGTTGCTGAACATCACCATGTGCTGCACGGGCCGAGCGTCGACCTTGCTTTGCGCCGTCGAGATGTCCCGGCCGATCGACAGCACCTCGCCGGTCCGCACGAGCCTCGCCGCCGCGAGGCGCTTCTCCTGCGTGATGAAGTTCAGCGTGCCGAGCTCGTCGTCCGGTCCCCAGCGCCCAGCGTTCGAGCAGCGCTCGAACATCGCCTGAAGCTCGTCTTCCGTCAGGTCGCGCGCGCGGCTCGTCGCGCGAGGCGCGCTCGACCGGTCCGCGCCGGACTCCCCGCGATTCTGGGCGAGCGTGGTGAACGACAGCGTGCTTGCGACGAAGGCGCCCGCGCTCAGCAGGTTTCTACGTGTGAAGGTCGTCATTGCTTTCGTGCCCGTCGGGAAACGCGTGGACCACTTTACATGTTCACCGCTGGACGCGCACGCGGCGGCCTGCGCGCCGAGCCGAGCGGGGCTAGGCTTCGCCGGTCACGCAGCGTCGATCGTGCTCGGCACGAACACCGCGCTCGCGACCCGCCACGCACCGGCACGCTTCTCGTACAAGAGCTCGACGGCTCCGTGGGCGAGGCGTCTGACGATGCCGCCGCCTTGCGCGCGCGCCATCTCGACGAGCGTGCACTCGGGCGGAAGCGGCGTCTCGAGCTCGGCGGTGCACGGGATGCTCGCCGCGGCCGTGCTGCCGTCGGCGCCAAGAACGATCGGCTCGACCGTCGCCGGGGCTTCGAGCGACAGGCGGCGCAGCGCCTCGAGCGGAGCTCTGTTCGGGGTCGCGGCGGAGACCGCGGCGACCGCTTCCGGCTCGCCGGCGTGCAGCCGGCGAGCGAATGCCGCCGTGACCGCCGCGACCGCCTGCAAGTCCTCGAGGCGCGCGAGGCGGTCGAGCACCGCCGTCTCGGTCCCGCTCGACGGCCGCGCCTCCACTGCATCGAGCGCGAGCGGCGCGGCGAGCGCAGCCCCTGCCGTCGAGAAGAACGCCCTGCGGGTCGTGATGTCGCTCATGACCATCGCCTCCTATGCCGCCGCGATGCGGAAATGCTTCGCGACGTCGAACCGGCCGGCGTCGCGCGAGTGCGCGCCGATCGCGCTCAGCCGCAGCCCGTCCGGGCCGCAGTGATAGCTCATGCCGCAGTCGTGCATCGTGCGCAGGTTGATCAGGATCGTGCCGAGCGTGCCGTTGCAGGCCTCCTCGAGCCAATACGCGAGATACATGTCCTCGCGGATCTTCACGTAGGACGCGGGCCCGCTCCACTCCATCCCGCCCGAGCCGTTCTCGAGGAAGATGATCCAGGAGAGCGAGTGCGGAGTCGAATAGAGGTGCATCGAGGTCAAGCCCGGCGAGTAATTCCACGTGAGCGCGCGGCCGACCAGCTCGTCGGTGAAGCGGTGCCGCCGGTACTTCGGCGGCGTCAGCCCCTCCATCTCGATCACGCCGAACCACGTCTCCGCGGCCGCCTCGTTCGCGACGTACGGCGTGCCCATCGTGCCGTGGATGCAGGTCGCCAATGCGTGGTCGAAGTCGACGACGACCTCGTAGCAATCGTGCCGCGGCGCCCCGGTGAGCAGATGCCCGAACATCAGCACGTTCGGCGCCGACTCCCATGCCTCGTACCGCTCCTCGTGCCACGTGCGCTCGCCCTCGTGCCGCCAGCGAAGCTCCTGCGGCTCGTCGAACCGGTACTCGACGGCCGGCCCGCCGTCGAAGCGCAGCGTCAGCGCCTTACCGACGAGGTACGCGCTCGTCGGCAGCTTGTTGCCGGCCATCGCGCGGCCCTCGGGGAACACGACGCGATTCGCGGCGACCGCCGCGTCGACCTCCGCCTTCGTCAGGATCGGATTCGTCTTGGCGGGACGATAGACCGGACGCCCGCCTTTTCGATCCGGCACCGCGCCCGCCCCGAGCGGGATTCTGTCGCCGACGTCGCCGAACGGCTCGAACTGCGCGAGCCGCCCGAGCTTCTCGCCGCGGCCGGTGAACAGGTAGTACTCGAGCTCGTCCAGCCGATCGAAGCCGAGCCGCACGCCGATCTGCTCGACGCGATTGACGTCGAGCACGTACAGCGTGAACGTTCCGGAGAACTCCGCCTCCACGCGCGAGTAGGCGTAGCGCTCGTCGTCGATCTTCACGTAGTCGGACGGCGCGCAGAACGACAATTCGCCGCCGAAGCGAGTCAACTCGACGAAGTTCGAGTAGATCACCGACGGGTAGAGCTCGAGCGTCTCGATACCCGTGTCCTGCCGCCAATGGAAGCCGCAGCCCTCGATGCGGTTCGTCGGCGCGTGCCGGGTCGCCGGCGGCGGGCGCCCGATCTCGTCCACGTAGCCGTGATGGATCTGGCGCTGCACCTCGCGGTTGTCGTCGTAACCGCTGAACCAGATCTCGAATACGGTCGCGAGCCGCGTGTCCTGATCGATCACGACGTTGTAGCCGCGCTGCGTGCCCGGAATCATGTGCGAGAAGAGCGCGACGCGGTCGAGCGCGAGCGCGCCGTAGCCCGCCTCGACGACGGCGCCGCCGTTCTCCTGCACCGAGAGCCGATTACGGCTGCCGAACCGATAGCTCAACGTCGGCCCGGCGTCAGTGACGACCCTGATCGACTTGCCGGCAAAGACGTCCGCGAGCGGCGATGCGCTCGCCGGTCCCGCTGCCGCACCGTCGAGCTTCTCGCGGATCTGTCGCTCGGTCAGCTTCGTGTAGCGGATGCGATGCATCTGCTCTTCGGGATACCTGATCTTCTGCACGGCGGTCCCCCGGGTCTCGAGCTTCTCCGGCGATGGTAGCGCGGAAAGCCTCCGCTCTCGCAACCGTATCGCTCCCGAGCGAGCCGGACGACGTCTGCGCCGTCAGCGGTCGGGCGCGGTCCACCCCGTGCCGGCGCCGTTCGGCAGGCTCAGGATCACGGCCCGGATCTCGCGCAGGAGTCCGCCGGTCACCTTGAAGATCTCCGCGAGCAACAACGTCGGCGTGTGCTCCCCCTCGCGACGAAACGTCGCGACCGCGAGCACGCTGCCGCGCTCGGTGTCGACGACCGGGTAGCGGCGATCGCGGACCATCATCCCCTTGTAAGCGGCCCGTTCGAGCTGCAGGTCCGCGCTCCAGGTATGGCGCTCGAGGATCGGGTTCTCGGTCACGTTCGTCGTCTGCAAGCCGTTCTCGAAGCGCTTCAACCCCGGCGCGAACGGCGCCTGCACGAACTGCGGCGTCCCCTCGGTCTCGATCGCATCGAAGTAGGCTTCCGCCGCCGCGATCAGCTCCTCGCGCGAATGCCGCTCGGCCGCGGGCACCGGACGCGCGAAGATGTCGGACAGGCTCGGAAGGTTTTCCGGCGCGAACCAGCGCTGATCGCCGATCCGCGCGACGATCGTCTCGATCTCGCTGATCCGCCGGTTTTCGACCTTGAGCCGCACGAAGAGCTGCGCGACGCCGTCGTGCTCGCGAAGCGCGGTCAGCGCGGCCGCACCGCCCGCTTCGGGATCGAGCAGCTCGTCCCGGTAGGTCAGCGGCGGCCCGGCGGTCTTCCAGAACCCCTCGCCGAGCTCGAGCACGCGGCCGTTCTCGGTGTACTTCACCGCTGCCGCGAGCGGCAGCCGCGACGGATCGCGGCTCGCAAGCGCCTCGATGTACCCGGCGACGAACCCCCGAAGGCATTCGCGGTCGCAGCTCGACTCGTCCTGCGCTTGCGCGGGGTACGCCGTCAGGCCGCACGCCGCGATCGCACCGAGCAACGCGACGGCAAGTCCACTACGCATCGTCATCGCAGCCCCTCCCCTCGCCGCTTCGGTCAGGCCCACATCATAAGGCCGCCCCCGGCCCGCAGAACCCTCCGCGGCCGCCTGGCGCTTCTTTTCGGGCCACCCCTATAATCGGCCGGCGGCACGGCGTTTCCGCCTCCGACCTCGAACAACTTACAAAGGAGCGCACTCGTGGGGCGTGACTCGACCGAACACACCTGGCAGTTCTTCCGCGCGGGCGACTTCCAGCAAGTAGCACTGACGAGCGGCGCAGACCTCCTCGCGCTCGATCAGCTCGACCAGAAGCTCTGGGCGGCGCTCGCCTGCCCGGTCAACGGCCTTTATTTCGACCGCCGGACGCTCGAGCTGATCGACAGCGACGGCGACGGTCGGATCCGCGCGATGGAGCTGATCGCGGCGATCAAGTGGGCGGGCGCGTTGATGAAGGATCCGGACCTGCTCGCGAACCCGAGCGAGGTGCTCGCGCTCGATGCGATCGACGACTCGACCGACGAGGGCAAGCAGATGGCGGAGGCGGCTCGGCACGTGCTCGAGCTCCTCGGCAAGCCCGACGCGACCGACCTCTCAGTCGCCGACACGGCGGCGGCGCGGGACCGGTTCGCGCAGATGCCGTTCAACGGCGACGGCATCGTCACCCACGATTCGGCCGGCGACGATGCGGCTGTGCGCGCGCTGCTCGACGACGTGATCGCGACGCTCGGCGCGGACCAGGACGCCTCGGGGAAGCCGGGCGTTTCCGGTGACACGCTCGAGCGGTTCCTCGGCGAGGCCGAGAAGCTCGCGGCGCTTCGGGCGCAAGGCGAGCAGGACGAGACGCTCCGCGTGCTCGGCGACGGCACGGAGGCCGCGGCGGCGGCGCTCGCCGCCGTCGAGGCGAAGCTGACCGACTACTTCACGCGTTGCCGCCTCGCGGAGTTCGATCCGCGCGCCGCGGCCGCGATGAACCGTGCCGACGCCGAGTACGCAGCCATCGCGGCAGGCGAGCTCGTGCCGAGCGCGGCCGAGGTCGCCGCGTTCCCGCTCGCGCACGTGGAGCCGGGCAAGCCGCTCGACCTCACGACCGGCATCAACCCGGCGTGGGAAGAGAAGATCGAGCAATTCCGTTCCGCGGCCGTCGTGCCGCTCCTCGGCGATCGGTCGACGCTGACGCTCGAGGACTTCCGCGCGGTGCAGGCGAAGCTCGCACCCTACGCCGAGTGGAGCGCCGCGGTCGCGGCGTCGCCGCTCGCGAGCCTCGACCCGGCGCGGCTGCGCGAAGCGCTCGACGGAGAGGCGGCGAGCAGGCTCCGCGCGCTGCTCGAGCGCGACCGTGCCGAGGCCGGCACCGCGCAGGCGATCGACTCGGTCGACCGGCTCGTCCGCTACTGCCGCAACTTGAAGCTCCTCTGCGAGAACTTCGTGAACTTCAAGCACTTCTACAGCGGCGAATCGCAGGCGATCTTCCAGGCCGGCACGCTCTACATCGATCAGCGCAGCTGCGACCTGACGCTGTACGTGGACGACGCGGCGAAGGCCGCACCAATGGTCGCAATGGCCGGCACGTACCTCCTCTACTGCGACTGCGTGCGGCGCGCCACCGGCGAGCGGCGGCAGATCGTCGCGGCCGTGACGAACGGCGACGCGGACAACCTGATGGTCGGGCGAAACGGCATCTTCTACGACCGCGACGGCCTGGACTGGGATGCGACGATCACGAAGATCGTCGACAACCCGATCAGCCTGCGGCAGGCGTTCTGGGCGCCGTACAAGAAGCTCGTCAGGCTGATCGAGGAGCAGGTCGCGAAACGCGCGGCCGCAGCCGACGCCGCCGCGACGCAGAAGCTCGAGACGGCGGCCGTCGCCGTCACGACGGTCGACCAGACGAAGCCCGAGCCGCCGAAGAAGATCGACGTCGGCACGGTCGCAGCGCTCGGTGTCGCGTTCGGCGCGCTCGCGACCGCGACGGCCGCGATCGCCGGCTACGGCAGCGGCCTGATGCAGCTGCCGTTCTGGCAGCTCTGCATCGCGGTCGGCGTGCTGCTCCTCGTGATCTCGGGACCGTCCGTGCTGATCGCGTGGTTGAAGCTCAGGCAGCGCAACCTCGGCCCGATCCTGGACGCGAACGGCTGGGCGGTGAATGCCCGTGCGCGGCTGAACGTGCCGTTCGGCGCTCGGCTGACCGGCGTCGCCGCGCTGCCGCGCGGTGCGAAGGTCGCCGTCGGCGATCGCTTCGGGCAACGGCCGGCCGCGTGGCCGAAGCTGGCCGCCACGGCGATCATCGTCGGGTTCTTCTATAGTCTGCTGAACGACTACGGTGTGATTCGCTGGCTGAGCGGCGGCGCGTTCGGCGACCCGGCGAACTCGCGGCCTGGGTTCGAGACGGTGATCCTGCCGGCCGACCCCGACCCGGAGCCGACCGAGGCGGCGAGCGCCGATTAGGCTAGGATCGAGACGCGAAGGGGGACTCGAGAGATGGCAACCAGGATCCGACAGATCGCGGCCCTCGGGCTGTGCCTCGCCGGCGCCGCCGGCGCGGCGCTCGCCCAACCGTCCGACGCCGAGACGCTGCAGCCGTTCCTGTGGCAGGCGAAGATGGCGCCGTCGACGATCGGCGAGGTGAACCCGTTCCGGCGGTTCTCGTCGGAGCGGACCGAGGAGATGCTGCGCTTCTATTCCGAAGCGCTCGGGTTCGAGCCGCTGCCGGACGCGGGCGGCGGCGCGCTGCGGATGATCCGCTATCCGATCGGCGACTCCGAGATCAAGCTGTTCCCGTCACAGCCGAGCGAGCCGAGCACTGCGGGCGTCCGCGACGCCGCGGGCTTGCGGCTGTTCACGTTCTTCTTCGCGGACGAGGCCGAGGTCGCGGCGCGCTTCGCGGCCTACGGCGGCGAGCCTCCGGCGTTCGAGACGCTCCCCGACGGCCGCCGCGCCGCGTTGGTCCGGGACCCGGACGGCGAGTGGATCGAGCTCGTCGTCGTGCCGGGCGCCCGGCCCGAGGAGCTCGCGCGTTTCGAGACCTCGATCGGCGCGTCCGATCTCGAGGCGAGCCGCGCGTTCTACCGCGACGTCCTCGGGCTCGAGGAAACGGGCCCGGTGCGCGACCCGCATCTCGGCGTCGACAAGTACGTCTACCGGCACCGCTCGACGACGATCAACGTCTTCGCGGTCGGCAAGGACGTGCCGAACGCCGCGGAGACCGGCGGCATCCAATACATCGTCTGGAACGTCGAAGGCGTGAGCGACGTCGCCGCGCGCATCGGCGCGCAGATCACGCGGCCGCTGTCGCCGACCGGCGCGATGCGGTCAGTCTGGCTCGCGGACCCGGACGGCGTCGCGAACTACTTCGCCCAGTTCTCCGGCCAGGACAACACCCCGCCGCGCCAGTAACCGCGGCCGCCCGTAGCGCGGACGCCGGCGAGTCGCGGCTGGACAGCCGCTCCTACCGGAAGAGCGCGCTCTTCGAGGCGTCAGATCGAGAGCGGCTCCGTGCTGTCGCCGAAGCTTTCCTCGTGCACGCCGAGCATGTGCAGCATCGACAGCAGCAGGTTCGACATCGGCGTCCCCGGCGCGTGCCGCAGGTGCCGGTTGCCCTCGAGCATTCCGGACGCCCCGCCCGCGAGCACGACCGGCAGCGGATCGAAGTTGTGCTCGTTGCCGTCGCTCAGGCTGCTGCCGTACAGGATCATCGAGTGATCGAGCAGCGTGCCGTCGCCGTCGGGCGTCGCCGCCAGCTTCTCGAGGAAGCCCGCGAGCATCTTCACGTGGTACGTGTTCAGCACCGCGAACGAATCCATGTTCTTCCGATCGTTCGAGTGATGCGACGCGTTGTGGAAGCCTTCGCGGATGCCGCTCTTCGGATAGAGCGCATTGCTGTTCTCGCGCGCGAGCATCAGTGTCGAGATCCGCGTGATCTCGGCCTTGTAGGCGAGCACCAGCAGATCGAACATCAGGTTCAGGTGCGTCTCGAAGTCGGGCGGCACGCCGACCGGCGCCTCGGGCAGGTCCAGATCGCCGGACAGCTTGCTGTCGAACAGATGCACGCGCCGCTCGACCTCGCGGACCTCGTCGAGATAGTCGTTCAACCGGCGGCGGTCGGCCGCCGACAGCCCACGCTGGAGGCCGCCGACCTGATCGATGATCGAATCGAGCAGGCTCTTCGCCTGCTCGCGGCGCTCGAGCCGCTGCTCGTCGGTGCTGCCGTCGCCGAACAGCCGCTCGAAGACGATCTGCGGGTTGTTCTCCATCGGCAGCGGCAACGTGGCGTTCTTCCACGAGAGCGTGTTGCGGTACGCGCACGTGAAGTTCGAGTCGCAGTTCAACCCGACCGGCTCGATCGAGAGCTCGATCGACGGCAGCGGCGTGTCCTGGCCGACGTGCTGCGCGGCGACCTGATCGATCGTCGGACCGAGATACGCGTGCCCGCCCTTCATCGGGTGCGCGCCGCTCAAGAACACCGCAGCCGCACGGACGTGGTTCTCCGCGCCGCCGGTGTCCTCGCCTTCCCACGGGGCGACCATCGCGTGCGCGAGGTCGCTGACCACGCAGACCCGCTCCCGGAACGGCTCGAGCGGCTTCAGGATCTCGGAGAACTCGAAGTTCGAGCCCTCGGTCGCAGGCGTCCACTTGTCCATCGTCGCGCCGTGCGGGATGTAGATGCATCCGAGCCGGCTCTTCGGCGCGGCCGGCGTCTGCGCCAGCGCGGTCGCAGCGGGCACCATGCAGTCGAGAAGCGGCAGGCCGATCGCCGCGCCCGCACCACGGAGCATGGCTCGGCGCGACAGGCGTTTTTTCGCGATGAACATAGCTTCAACCTCCGGCGACGTCAGCCTGCGAGGGCCCCTTCACCCTCATTGTAAACGGCAGGCTTTCGCTGATGCCAAGAACCAGTGCCGAGAAGCGGTAGTCGTCCTCGGCAGCGGAACGCACGATTCGGCGCACGGCCGGCATGTCCGCCGGCTCGAGCGCCCGGCCGAGCGCGTAGGTCAGCAGCATCTCGGTCGCGTGCGTGACGAACAGCTCCTTGCGCTCGAGGAGCGCCGCGCGCAGATCCGCGGGACCGTCGATCGGGGTGCCGTCCCACAGCTCGGCCGATGCGTCGACCGGCTGATTGCTGTCCGTCTCGCGCCACTGCCCGATCGAGTCGAAGTTCTCGAGCGCGAAGCCGAGCGGGTCGATCATCGCGTGGCAGGACGCGCAGCTCGGATCCTCGCGATGGCGCTCGAGGCGCTCGCGGAGCGGCACCGGCCCGGCGGCGACGGCGGCCACGGACTCGTCGAGGTTCGTCTCGACGCCCGGCGGCGGCGACGGCGGCGGCGTTCCTAGCAACTTCTCGAGCACCCACGCGCCGCGAATGACCGGAGACGTCCGGGTCGGAGCCGACGTCACCGTCAGCACGCTGCCGTGCCCGAGGATGCCGCGACGGCTTGCGTCGTCGAGCTCGACGCGGCGGAACCGGCTGCCGCGCACGTTCGGGATGCCGTAGTGCCGCGCGAGGCGCTCGTCGACGAACGTGTAGTCGGCATCGAGCAGGTCGACGATGCTCCGGTCCTCGCGGACGATGCTGTCGAACAAGAGCTCCGTCTCGCGCTGGAAAGAGCGGCGCAGGTTGCCGTCGAACACGTTCGTCGCCGGCTGCACCGTCTCGAGCTGCCGAAGCCCGAACCACTGGCTCGCGAAGTTCTCGGCGAGCGCGGCAGCCTTCGGATCCGCGAGCATCCGGCGCACCTGCCGCTCGCGCTCGCGCGGATCCGAAAGCTTGCCTGCGCGCGCGGCGGCGAGGAGCTCGTCGTCCGGGATGCTGCTCCACAGGAAGAACGACAGCCGCGAGGCGAGCGCGAAGTCGTCGAGCGGGAAGACGGCGCCCTCCGGCAAATCCTCGGGCTCGTGCTCGAAGCGGAAGATGAACTGCGGATCGACGAGCACGCGCGCGAGCGCGTACTGGATGCCCGTCTCGAAGCCGCGCACCGCTCGGCCCGACTCGTAGAAGTCCATCAGCAGCGCCATCGTCTCGCCGTGCTCGTCGACCGGACGGCGGAACGCGCGGGTCGCGAGCGTGCTCAGGATCTCGCGAGCGCACGGCGCCTCGTCCTCCGCGGACGTCGGCCGGCAAACGAACACGCGCTCGCGGCTCGGCGTCTCGCCGGCGCCGGTCGGGTTCAGCGGCCCCGTGATCGACACGGAGGTCACGCCGGTCGCGGCGGCCCAGACCGAGAATAGATCGTCGACGCCGCGCGGCCGGCTGCCGGCGATCATCGCGACGCCCAGCTTCTGCGGACCCGCCGCGACCGGGATCACGACGCGATCGTTGCGGCCTTCGAGCAGGTGCACGCGCTCGCCGTTCAGCGTGATCTCGACCGGCTCCTCGCTGCCGACCGCGCGCAGACCGAACCCGCTGCCGGCACGGCGCACGACGATCTCGTACTCGGCGTCGAGCGGAAACACGTGCTCGACCATGACGCCGCCGCGCGTCCCGAGCGGCAAGCCGTCGACATGACCGTCCTGCGCGATCTCCCGCGGCACGGTGTACGTCGTGATGCCGGCGCTGGTCGTCGGGTCGCCGATCGCGAGCCGGCTGATCTTCGCGGCAGCAGCGACGTACGCCTGCATCAGCGCGGGCGACACGCTGAGCGCCGTCGCGATGTTGTCGAAGCCGGCGCTCGAGTCGTCGCCCGGCAGCAGCGCCGTCGCGTCGATCTCGAGCGCGAGCAGGTCGCGGATCGCGTTCGCGTACTCGGTGCGGTTCAGCCGGTGCAGGGCCGGCGCACCGGGCTTCGGGTGCTCGAGGGCGGCGCGATCGAGCGTGGCCGTGAGCCAGTCGACGGTCGCACCGAGCCGCTCGGCGCTCGGCCGCGGCTCGCCCGGCGGCGGCATCAGGCCGGCCTCGAGCTTGCGAATCGCGGTCTCCCAGACCTTCGCATCCGCCGCGATCGTGTTGCGGTCGAGCAGATCGAACGCGAGGTTGCCGGCGCGCTCGGCAGAGTTATGGCAGCCGACGCAGTAGCCTTCGATCACTTCCCACCCGGCGGCGGCGGCCTGCGCGTGGCGCGACCGCTCGAGCACACCGTGACCGAGATAGCCTCCGGCGACGACGGCGACTGCTGCCGCCGCGACCGCCGGCATACGCCAGCCTTTACTCATTCCGCACGTGCCTGTGCCTGCGCGGCCTTCAGCTCGGCGAGCAGCGCGAGGGTCGCGGGCTTACGCTCCGCGCCGACCGCGGCGAGGAACACGCCTTCCGCCCACCGCTCGGCCGTGCGTCCGTGCACGTCCGCGACGTACAGATCGGCGCCGTTCGCAGCGAGGTAACGGATGATCTCGTTCGAGCCGCGGTTCGCCGCGCCGAGCAACGCGGTCAATCCCATCGAGTTCGTCGCATTGATGTCCGCACCGTTCTCGAGGCAGATTTTGACCGCCTCGAGCAGCGCTTCCGGCGACTCCGTATACGTCTGCGCGACGACCCAGTTCACGCCGGCGGCCGCCATCAACGGCGTCGTGCCGGCGAACGTCGGCAGGTTCGGATCGGCGCCGTGCGCGAGCAGCAAGCGCATCACGGTCGTGTCGCCCGAAAGCGCGGCTCTCAGGAACGGCGTCTGGCCGGTGAAATCGACCCACGACACGTCGCCGAGCGAGTAGAGCCAGCGCCGGCTCGGGGGCACCTCGCGGGTACGGGCGTTCACGTCCGCACCGGCCGCGATCAGCTCCTCGATGAACGGCACGAACGGCGCCCGGTCGACGCCGTTGTGCGTCGGGCTGTCCTGGTCGCGGTTGTTCATGTCGAGGTTGCGGTACTCGACGGCCGCCCAGAGCGGCGTCCTGCCCCAGAAGTCGTCGGCGTTCGGGTCGGCGCCGGCGCGGAGCAGCACGCGGGCCGTCTCGATGTGGCCGTTCAGCGAGGCCATCAGGAGCGGCGTAATCCCGTTCGCCTCCGCCAGCTCGAGGTCGGCGCCCGCCTCGACCAGCACGGCGGTCAGCTCGGCGAGGCCGTCGCGCGCGGCGTACAGGAGCGGCGTCATGCCGCCGAGCCGCGCGTCGCGCCGGCCGCGGTCCGGCAAGCCGCCGCGGTTGATGCCGACGCCCTCGGAGCCGCAGCCGGTGCCCTTGCACGGCGGCACGAACGCGGGCTCCGGCCCCATCCGGGTCTGGGCATTGACGTCGGCACCGGCCTCGAGCAGCAGCTCCGTCGCCGCGACCTCGCGCTCCCGGACGGCGATCATCAAGGCCGTCTGGGAAAATTCCCGATCCCGGGCGTCGACCTCCGCACCGGCCTCGAGCAGCACGCGGATCGCGTCGACCACCCCGGTCCGCGCGGCGGTCATCAGCATCGTTTCGCCGTGGGGAGCGTAGGCGTTCGCGTCGCCGCCGGCCGCGAGAAACGCCTCGATCATCGCGGCGTTACCGTTCTCGGCGGCGAGATAGAGGGGGGTCACGCCGTAGCGGTCCTCGGCCATCGGGCTTGCGCCCGCGGCGAGCAGCGCCTCGGCGGCCGCGAGGTGATCCTGCCGGGCGGCCCAATGGAGGGGAACGGAGCCGTCCGGTCCCGCGGCGTGCGGGTCGGCGCCGTCGGCGAGCGCCCGTGCGATCGCGGCGGCGTCACCTTGCTCGGCCAGGAAGCGTAAGTCCGCGCCCGCCGCCGGCAGGCCCGCAATGGACAAAAGGGCTAGGAATGCGAGCGATCGAGCGGACATTCGGTACCCCCTCCGGACCGCCTAATCAGTACCTGCGTCGCAACATTGGAGTGTACCCCAGTCCCCCGTGCCAACTCAGGCCCGGGAAGGCATCCGATTTCAAAAGATTCGTAAAGTCGCGAGTTGTCGTTTATGCTGCCGTCCTCGCGAAGAGGGGGGCGTCAATACCGAAGTCGATATCGTCTTGCACGCTATCCGGACTTCGCGTCTGCATTTCGCAACAACGGTCCAACACACACGGTTTGGGGGTAGCCAAATGACCGGGGGGATAGCTCGTCCACGCTACAAGCTCCTGTCGCTCGGTATTGCCGCGGCACTCGGCGTCGTCGCGGCACCGTCGAATGCACAGCAGGGCGTGATGGAGGAAATCACGATCACCGGCACGCGCATTCGCCGCGCCGCCGACTACGAGACGCCGAATCCGACGACGACCGTCGACGGCGAGTACCTTCGCAGCCTCGGCATCGTCAACGTCGGCGATGCGCTGATGCAGAACCCGGCGAACGTCACCCGCTTCTCGCATCAGACGACCGGCAGCGGCTCGTTCTTCGTCGGCACGCAGATGGCGAACCTGCGCGGGCTGAACCCGTATTTCGGCACGCGCACGCTGACGCTCGTCGACTCGCGCCGGCACGTGCCGACGAACCAGGGCGGCAGCGTCGACCTGAACTTCATCCCGTCGGTCATCATCGAGCGAATGGAGACGGTGACGGGCGGCGCGTCGGCCTCGTACGGCTCCGACGCGGTCACCGGCGTCGTCAACATCCTGCTCAACAAGAACATGACCGGGTTGCGCCTCGAGGCGGACTACGGCGTGACGGCCGAAGGCGACGGCGATAACTATCACGTCGGCATCGGCGGCGGCGCGGAGCTCTTCGGCGGCCGCGGCCACATCGTCGTCGGCTACGAGCACCAGACGCAGGACCCGATCCGCAATTGCGCGGAGGCGCGCGACTGGTGTGCCGAGGGCGTGGCGCTGTTCACGAACTCGACGGTCAACGCGATCTCGCGCGACGACGTGTTCCCGCCGCTGCCGAACACGATCATTCCGGGACAGCCGCATCTGCTGCTCCTCGGCAATACCCGCAGCGGCACGCATCCGAACGGCTTGATCTCGGACCGGCGGCCGGGCGCGACCCGATACCGCTTCAACGACCAGGGCACGAGCCTCGTGCCGTACGACGCGGGGCTGTACCACCAGATCAACAACAACCGGTCGGTGATCGGCGGCGAAGGTCGGCACACCTACGACATGCAGACCCTGATGCCCGAGGTCGAGCGGAACGTGCTCTACACGCACTTCAACTACGACGTGACGGACCGCCTGCAGTTCTTCACCGACTTCTCCTACGGCAAGGTCGACACCGGTAACCTCCAGGCGGGGCCGGCGACGACGACGATCTGCATCCGCCCGGACAACGCCTATCTATCGACGCTCGACCAGGCGTCCCGGGACATCCTGCTCGGCGCGATCGGCCAGCAGATCGGGCCCGCGGGCGCGTGCGGTTCGGCGGGCGGCGCCGGCACCGGCGTCGAGTGGCAGCCGGGCGCGATCATCACGAAGGACTTCCGCCCGCAACAGGACCAGCGCATCAACACGGAAGCGGAGGCGACGCGGCTCGTCCTCGGTCTGAACGGCAGCATCGGCAACAGCGACACCTGGAGCTGGGACGCGTACTACCAGTACGGGCACGCGACGCGCGATCAGATCGGCCACGACTACATCACGACCTATCGGTTCGCGATGGCGGTCGACACGGTGATCAACCCGAACACGGGGCTGCCGGACTGCCGCGTGAACGTCGCGGCGCCGGGCACCGAGCAGGCCGTCTACCCGCTGTCCTTCATGGATCCGTTCCTCGTCCAGGGCTGTGCGCCGCTGAACCCGTTCGGCCTGCAGATGTCCGAGGAGGCCCACGACTACGCGTTCGATCCGCTGGAAGAGTTCAACACGATCGACCAGCAGGTGTTCGCGGGCGGCGTCAGCGGGCAAGTCTGGGAAGGCTGGGGCGCGGGCCCGATGCTGATGGCGGCCGGTCTCGAGTACCGCATCGAGGAGATGGAGAACGACACCTACAAGGACCGCCCGGCGGCCCACTCGTTCGACACCTCCGTCAGCTTCGGCACGAACTGGGCCGGCGAGTCGAACGTGACCGAAGGCTTCGTCGAGTTCGAGATGCCGCTGCTCACGGACAAGCCGCTCGCGCGCAACTGGGTCATGAACGTCGCCGGCCGGCGCACGCTCTACGAGAACACCGAGCTCGAGCGGACGAACGGCGCGCTGAAGGGCGAGCAGAACGTGACCTCCTGGAAGACGCAGATGATCTGGGAGCCGGTCGACTGGTTCAGGCTCCGCGGCAGCCGCTCGCGCGACATCCGCGCCGCGGGCTTCCGCGAGCTGTACTACCAGCAGCTGCTCCAGAAGGGCGCGACGAACGGCCGCGTGACGAATCCGTTCACGGGGCTGTCCGACGACGAGGCGCTGATCATCCTGAGCGGCCACCCGAACCTCACTCCGGAGAAGGCCGACACGACGACCGTCGGCTTCGTGGTGTCGCCGGGCGGCGCGGCGTCGGGCCTGCAGTTCTCGATGGACTACTACTCCATCAAGCTGAAGGACGGCATCATCCGCGGCGGCGCGGCGCGCGTCGTCGAGAACTGCGCGTCGGAGCACGCGTCGACCGGCCGGCTGGACGGCGAGTTCTGCAGCCTCGTCGAGTTCATGCTCGACGGCAGCGGCAACCCGATCCTGTCGGACGTCGAGCAGGTGGTCGCGCCGTACTACAACGACCAGCCGTACGAGGCGCGCGGCTTCGACTACTCGGCGCAGTACCAGGTGAACTTCGACGGCGGCGGCACGCTGAACCTGCGGCTCCTCGCCTCGCGCGCGCTCGAGCAGACGATCGTCGTCGGTACGAACCGCACCGAGCGCAACCTGGCCGGCATGGTCGGCGGCGCGGGCTTCCTGCCCGACTACACCCCGACGCCCGAGTGGTCCGCGAACCTGATCGTCGGCTACGCGAAAGGGCCCTTCTCGTTCACTGCGCGTACTGCGTACACGAGCGAGAGCCTGATCGACAGCGTGACGCCGTACATCGGTCCGGACGATCCCCGGTACGATCCGACGCTCCAGAACTCGATCATCGACAACACCGTGCCGTCGCACATCACGCAGGACGTGAACTTCACGTACGACTTCGACATGCGCGGCAACGAGGCGCAGGTGTGGCTGTCGATCAACAACATCTGGGACAAGGATCCGCCGTTCTCGACCGGCGCGACCGGCGGCGCGAATGGCGCCTTCTACGACATCCTCGGCCGCTCGTTCCGCCTCGGCCTGCGGATGAGCTTCTGAGGCAGACGCTCTGGCGGTGCGGCCGCGGCCGCACCGCTTTTTTTTTGCACCGCCGGGACGATCGCGAGGCTCGTCCCATCCGCCGCCATAAGACTTCTTAACGATTCCGGGAGTTGGCCGGACCGCCGCTTGGCTGCTACGCTCGACGCTCGAAAAGGGGGGTTTTCGATGCTGAGCTCGCTCGCTTTCCGACGCCCGTTCGCCTGGGGCGCCGTCGTCATCGCCACCAGCCTGCTGCTCGGCGCACCGACCGGCGCCGAAGCCCAACGCGGAGAGATCCCGCGGATGCCGGACGGCAAGCCGGACCTGAACGGCGTCTGGCAGGCCGTGGGCACCGCGCATTGGGATCTCGAGGACCATGCCCCTCAACCGCCCGCGCTCTACCAATACGGGGCGATCGGCGCGGTCCCCGGCGGTCGAGGCGTCGTCGTCGGCGGCAAGATTCCGTATCGGCCCGAAGCGGCCGCGAAGAAGGCCGAGAACTTCGCGAACCGGATGACCGAGGATCCGGAGATCAAGTGCTACATGCCGGGCATCCCCCGCGCGACCTACCTGCCGTTCCCGTTCCAGATCGTCCAGACCGCGCGCGACATCTTCTTCGCGTACGAGTTCGCGAATGCCGACCGCAAGGTCAACATGGGCGAGCCGACCCCCTACCCCTACGGCATGTGGATGGGCTGGTCGAACGGCCGCTGGGACGGCGACACGCTGGTCATCGAGGTCACGGGCTTGAACGGCCTCACGTGGCTCGACCGCGCCGGCAACTTCCTGAGCGAGAACGCGACCGTCGTCGAGCGCTACACGCCGCTCGGTCCGGACCATCTGCGCTACGAGGCGACGATCGAGGATCCGACGCTGTTCACGCAGCCGTGGACGATCAGCATGCCGCTTTACCGGCGGATCGACGAGAACGCACAGCTCGTCGAGTTCCGTTGCGTCGAGTTCGCCGAGCGACTGCTCTACGGCGAGTTCGAGAAGAAGCCCAGCGAGTAAATGGTGAATCGAAGGGGAACCGCGATGAACGATCGCCTCGTGCTCTCGACCCTCGGTGCTTTCGCGCTCATCGCCGCGTCGCTCGCGGCCGCACCGGACGCGCTCGGCCAGAGCCGCGGCTCCGCGGACAAGGGCTGGACTGCGCCGAAAACGCCGTGGGGCGAGCCCGACCTGCAGGGATTGTGGCCGACGGGCGATTGGCGCGGCGTGCCGCTCGAGCGCGCCGAGCACTTCGGCACGCGCAACGTCGTGACCGAGGAAGAGTTCGCCGAGCGCGAGCGCCGGGCAGCGGCCGAGCAAGCGGCCGACTCGGCGGAGTTCGCGTCCGGCGACGGCACGATCAACAACACTCCGCCTTCGTATTGGCAGGATCGCGGCTCGCCGAAGATGCAGGCGTCGCTGATCGTTGATCCGCCGAACGGCCGTCTGCCGCCGCGCACGGCGGCGGTCGAGGAGCGCCTCGCAGCGAGGGCCGCCGCCCGCCAAGGCCGCGGGCCCTCGGATTCGTGGACGGACCGCAGCCTCTACGAGCGCTGCATCACGCGCGGCGTGATGAATTTCCTGCCGACGCTCTACAACAACGGCAACGAGATCCTGCAGAGCCCGGGCGTCGTCGTGATCCGACACGAGATGATCAACGAGACCCGTATCGTGCCGATCAGCGACGAGCCGTTCTCGAACATCCGCACGCACATGGGGGAATCCCGTGGGCGCTGGGAGGGCGACACGCTGGTCGTCGAGACGACGAATTTCATCACGGACCGCACGAACATCGCCCGCTCCCCGGTCAGCGACCAGCTGCACGTCACCGAGCGCTTCACTCGGATCGCGGACGACACGCTGCGCTACGAGGCGACCGTGAACGATCCCGGCACGTGGGAGCGCCCGTGGACCATCTCGTTCGACATCACCGAGGATCCGACCTACGAGCTGTACGAGTACGCATGCCACGAGGGCAACTACGCGCTCGAGAACATTCTGCGTGCCGCTCGCATGGAGGAAGCGGCCGCACAGCAAGGCCGGTAGTGGATTCAGGAAGGAGACCGAAGACATGAGAAGCACGACGTCGCTCACGATCGCAGGCTGCGCCCTCGCGCTCCTCGCGGCCGCCACCACCGTCCAGGCTCATCATTCGTTCTCGGCCGAGTTCGACGAGTCGAAGCCGGTGAAGCTGCAAGGCACCGTGACGAAGATGGAGTGGATCAACCCCCACTCGTGGATCCACATCGAGGTCGCGGACGAGGCCGGCAACCGCGTGCCGTGGATGATCGAGGCGGGCACGCCGAACACGATGGTCCGCCGCGGCTTCACGCGCGACTCGCTGCAGCCGGGCACGGAGATCGTCGTCGAAGGCTTCCTCGCGCGCGACGGCTCGAACAAGGCGAACGGCTTCTCGATCACGTTCACCGACGGCCGCAGACTCTTCGTCGGCGGCTCCGCGCCGAGCGCCCCCAAAGTCGACTGAGCACTCGCGCGACGGAGGTCGCCGCTACCCGCCGCGACCTCCGCGCCCTCTCCCCCGCACCTCCCCGGTAGGAGCGGCTGTCCAGCCGCGACTGCCGCAGCGCTAAAGGCTGGCACGCCGCCGCGCGACGCAGAAAGATCGCGGCTGGACAGCCGCTCCTACCGCGGCGGTGCGGCGGCACTCAGCTCCACGTCAAGTCGTGCTGCGCCAGCGGCAAGTCGCGGTAGCGCTTGCCCGTGATCTGGAACACCGCGTCCGCGATCGCGGACTGCACCGACGTGCCGCGGTCGTGCCCCATCCCGACGAGCCAGTGCTGCGTATCGAAGAACCGCACGTTGATCTCCGGCGGATCCTCGTCGATCCGCGAGAGCTTGAACGCGTGGAAGTTGTTCTCGACGATCCGCCCTTCCTCGACCGTGCACGCCTGGTGCATCGCGTCGTTGTAGAACCAGGTGATCTGCCCTTCGATCTGCTTCATCACCGACAGCGGGTTCACGAGCCCGAACCCCCGGTCGTGCGCGACGTCGACGCGCTCCAGCCGGACCCGGCCTTCGCGGGTCACGGAGACGGTGTGCACCATCGCGCTGATCGTCGCCGAGCCGCCGGTCTCGACGCCGCGCTCCTCGAGCGCAATCGCCCGTGCCCATCCTTCGGGCAGCGGCGTACCCCACCCGCTCATCTCCGCCGCGATGTCGAGCGCGCGGATCATGTCGTCCTTGTACGGCAGATCCGTTCGCGCGACGAGCTCGCGCCGATAGAGATAAGGGTCGCGGCCCGCGGCATGCGCGAGCTCGTCGATGAAGCTTTCCCGGTAGAACTCGTTCGCCGCCTGGCCGACGCCGCGGCGCGTGCCGACGGGAACGTGGAACTCGGGCTGATGGATCGAGAAGCGGTAAGCGGGCGCATGATAGCGAGAGGCGACGTCGAACGAAGCGTCCGGGCCGAAGCCGTTCTTCTGCATGCCGATCCGTACCTCGAGCGCGAGCGGGAAGCCGTCGTCGTCGAGCGCCGCGCGCAGCCGCGCGACGCTCATCGCGCGGTAGGTCGTGCCGATGAAGTCCTCTTCCCGCGTCCACAAGAGGTGGATCGGGGTGCCGCGGTTCGCGTTCGCGATCATGATCGCCTGCTCGGCCTGCGGTCCGTTGCCGTTCCGCCCGAATCCGCCGCCGAGGTGACACATGTGCAGATAGACGCGCTCCTCGGGAATCCCCGTGATCCGCGAAGCGCTGAAACGGGTCTCCTGCGGGCTCTGGTCGCCGATCCAGATGTCGACGCGGTCGTCCGTGACGAGGACGGTCGCGTTGCCGGGCTCCATCCGCGCGCGCGGCAGATACGGCGTCGAGTACGTGGCCTCGATCACCCTCGACGCACGCGCGAATACGCCGTCCACGTCGCCCTGATCGACCCGCACCGTCCCGGGCTCGTCGAGCGCCGCGAGCAGCGCCGCCTGCATGTTCGCGGTGTTGAAGGCGGCGCTCCGGGGCGGGATGTCCCACTCGATCGGCATGCGGTCGAGCGCGGTCTTCGCCTGGTACCAGGTATCGGCGATCACCGCGACGCCGCCCGCGAACACGCGTCCGCGCGTCAGCGCCGGATCGGGGATCGGGAAGCGGTGCACGCCCCGAACGCCGGGCATGTTGCGAACCGCCTCGAAGTCGTAGCTCTTGACGTCACCGCCGTAGACGGGGCAGCTCTTCACCGCGGCCCACTTCATGCCCGGCAGCCGCACGTCGATGCCGTAGACCGTCTGCCCGGTCACCTTCATCGGCACGTCGAGGTTCGCCCGCTCCGTGCCCATCAGCGTCCACTCCGACGGCGGCTTGATCCGGATGGACTCGGGGTTCGGGTGCGGCGTCCGCGCGGCGAGGTGCGCAATGCGCCCGTAGGTGGTCGTGCGGCCGCTCGGCCCGTGCGTGATCACGCTGTCCTTCGCCGTGAGCTCGCCGACCGGCACGCCCCAGTCGTTCGCGGCCGCGAGCAGCAGCCGCTCGCGCGCCTCGGCGCCCGCGAGCTGCAAGTAATAGCGGCCGTCGCGGACGGACGCCGCCTCGTTCGTCCGCATCCGCCGATAGAGGCTGTCCGGGATGCCGCTGACGCCGGTCCGCGCACGGTTCCGGAACGCGGGCTCGCCGCCGCCGCGCGGGTCGCGGGCACCGTCGCCCGGCACCTCGAGCGTCCACGGCGGCGCCATCTCCCGAGCATCGCGGTTCACGGACGCGTACTGCGGCCGCACCTTCGACCAATCGCACTGCAGCTCCTCGGCGACCATCATCGCGTTCGACGTCCACACGCCTTGGCCGAGCTCCGTCTGCGCGATCCTGATCGTGACGGTGTCGTCGGGCTCGATCACGATCCACGCGTTCACCTCGGGCACCGCGGGCTCCTCGTACCACGAGGCGCCGGGCGGCAACGGGCGCCCGGACTGCGCCGCCGCACGCGGCGGCAACCAGAAGCCGAGCACGAACGCGGCCTGCGCCGCGGCCGCGCCCGCGATGAAGCTGCGCCGGTCGATCGAGCCTACGGCGCCCGCCGGCCGAGAGTCGCGCTCGCTGCCCCGCGTCATGCCGGCTCTCCCGACGCGCGCATCAGCTCCGCGGCCCGATGGATCGCCTTGCGCACGCGATGGTAGGTCGAGCAGCGGCACGCATTCGTGACCTGCGCGTCGATGTCCGCGTCGGTCGGATTGGGGTTCGCGCGAAGCAGCGCGAGCGCGCTCATGATCATGCCAGACTGGCAGTAGCCGCACTGCGGCGCGTCGAGCTCGCGCCAGGCGACCTGCACCGGATGGCTGCCGTCCGCGGACACGCCCTCGATCGTGTCGACGCGCCGACCCTCCGCGGCGGCGACCGGCAGGATGCACGAGCGGATCGGCCGCCCATCGAGATGCACGGTGCACGCGCCGCACTGACCGATGCCGCAGCTGAACTTCGTGCCGGTCAGACCGATCTGGTCGCGGATCACCCACAGGAGCGGTGTCGCCGGATCGACGTCGACGGAGTACGGCAAGCCATTCACCGTCAGCTCGAGCGCCATGCTGTTCCCCCTCTCAGAAGCCGATGCTCGGCCCCGCCGTCAGCTCGCGCGCGCGGCCGGCCCCGAAGTCGCTGCGCCAGACGTGGCAGCGCTTCGAGCGCGCTCGCGCCGATACCTGAGCGAGCGCGTCATACGTGATACAGGCGAACGAGCGCACGGTCAATCGGAGTATTCCCCGAGCTCGAGACCGTCCGCTCGTCGCAGCCGGCGCGCTGCGCGCGAGCAAGCCCGCGGCTCATTGCGAAGCGGGCTCCCGGCACGGCGTTTCCTGCCAGTCGCCGTCGTCGGCGACCTTCCAGAACGTCGTGCTGGTCACGAAATCGGTCTGCAGATAGACCGGATCGTGCACGATGGTCGTCACGGTGAAGCCTTCGCGGCCGAAGGCCTCGTGCGTGTTGTAGTACTCGGTCACGCGAGTCGCATCGCTGTAAGGCACGCCGTTCGTCCTGAGCCAGCCCGGCAACAAGCTGTCGGTGACGACCTTGAGCGCCGTGCCGTCGAACGTGGCGACCGAGCGTCCCTGCCGCGACGGGGCCGCCGGCGGCGGGTTCGAATCGAAGCGGAAGATGCGAGTCTGGCGGCCGCGATCGGTACGTAGCTCGAGCGTGTTCTCGTCCGCCCAGCGGATCCGAACGTGCATCGGCATCCGCATCAGAGCGGGCGCGCCGAACGCGAGACACGACGGCTCGCCGTCGACCGGCTCCCACTCGCTCGCCGCGGCCTGTCCCGCCGCGTTGAGCGGCACGCTCGCATAGTCGCCCTTCGCGGGAGTGACCATCCGCCAGCGCCAGTCCTCCGTCACGACGCTGACCCAGATGCCCTCGAGATCGAGCGGTGCGCGCGAGCGGGCGTCGTTCGGTTCCCCTTGCGCCACCGCCGCTCGAGCGGCGAGGAGCGCGACGGCCGCGGCCAGGACGACGATGCGGTACGACCGGCCGCTCATCGCCGATCCCTCGACGTCAGGCCGCCACGGTCCGCGCCGCCGGCGGCGAGGCTCGCATAGACGGCCTCGACGAGCCGTTCGCCCTCCGCCGCCCCGTAGAGCGGGTCGTAGTCGAGCGTCGGCCGCTCGGCCTTCACCTGCTCGAGCGTGTAGCCCTGCGCGATCAGGTGCCGGATGCGGTCCCGGATGATCGTCAGCATGTCGCGGTACTCGACGACGTCCGCTTCGTCCGCGATCCGTCCGTGCCCGGGCACGATCATCGTGCCGCCTTCCTGGCGATCCCGCGGCACGGCGATCTCGAGCAAGCGGTTCAGCGAGTCGATGATTCCGTCGATGCTGCCGCCGTGCTCGACGTCGATCACCGGATAGCGGACCGTCGAGAAGACGTCGCCCGTCGCGATCACATCCGAGCCGCGGAAATGGACGATGCTGTCGCCGTCCGTGTGCGCAGCCGGCTGGTGGATCACGCGGACCGCCTCGCCGTTGAAGAATAAGTCCTTCGGCCGCTCGACGAAGAAGTCCGTCGGCCACGCGCGGTAAGGCGGCGGCGACTCGAGCGACTCGAGCCGGAGCAGCACGTTCTCGTGCGCGATCCCCTTCGCGCCCTGACCGGCGTCGCTGACGGCGCGGGCGACGTTGCCGCCGGCGACGGACTGTCCGGCGGCGATCACCTCGAGGTTGCCGCCGATGTGATCCGGATGCGCGTGCGTGTTCACGACGTAGCGGATCGGCGCGTCGGTCAGCGTGCGGATCGCCGCAACCAGCGCGTCGCCGCCGCCCGCGCCGTGCGTGTCGACGACGAGCACACCGTCGGCGCCGACCTGCACCACCGCGTTCGACGTCGGACCGGCGATCAAGTACACGCCGCCCTGCACCGGGAGGATCTCGAGCGCGCCGGCCTCGGCGGCCGCGCCCGCGACGGCCCCGGCTGCCCGCACGGGCTCGATCGTTCGAACCCGCGGAAGCGCGCCCGGCTCGCCGCCGAGGAACGTCGGATACATCGTCACGGCGCCGCCGAGCACCGCCTCGAGCGGGAGGCCGTACGTCGTCGCGAAGTCGTCGATCGCCGGGTTCTGGCCGGGCAGATGGTGCGGCACGTAGCCCGGCGGCAGGCCGACGACCTCTTCGACGATATCGCACGGATAGGCGTCGATTCGCAGCTCGAGATCGAGGCGGTAGTCGGAGGTCGCGACGAGCGGCTCCGTCAGATAAACCGGGTCGTCGACGATCCGCACGATCGTCAGGTGGTCGAGCCCATTGCGGTAGAAGTACTCGACGAGCATCGCGCGGTCGCTTCGCGGCAGACCGTTGCGCCGCACGTACCCGTGCTTCAGATGCGTCGTCGTGACCTTGAGCTTGTCGCCCTCCCACTCGCCGGTCGAGAAGCCCTGCCACGTGTGCGGGGCGTTCGGAGGCGGATGCGGACGACCGTCCATCCAGATCGTGCGCTCGACGGCCTGCCACTCGCGCCGCGAGCGGTAGGCCACGAGTTGCTGCGTCTCCGGATGGAACTCGGCCCAGATCCGCACGTTCGAATGCCGGGACCCGTAATCCGCCGGATGGGGCCGGCACTGATGCTCCGGCAGCGACAGGATCGACGCATCCCAGGCGAGCCCGCGCGCACGTGCGGCCTCGTTGATCGGCAGCCCGTAGTACTCGACCAGGCTCGGCCCGGGCACGCGCTCCGGGAAGTCCTCGTGATAGAGCGCACGCCAGGTGCCGGATATATCGCGCTCGGCTACGGCCGGGAAGGCGGCCGCGGACAAGACCAGAACTGCTCCCGAAAGGAGCAAGCGCTTCGTATGCATTGAATTTACCCCCTTGCGGCGGCGTGCCCCGCGCTCCCCGCGAAGCCGCCCCGCGGCCGTCCGCCGTGCGGCCGGCCCCCTCAACCATAATCGAAGCCCCGCCCGCTGGCCATGGCTCCGGCGCCGGACGGCGTCCCGGCACGGGACGTGCATCGCGGGCGCAACTCGCAGGCGAGCGGAGCGAATCGATGAGGACGACGATCGACGGCGGCAACGTGGAGACCGAGATCTACACGACGGAAGGCGGGTACGTCGCGATCCGGCAACCCGCGCAGAACGAATCGGACGAGCAGCTCTGCATTTTGAGTGCCGATCAGCTGCCGCAGCTGATCCGCGAGCTGCAGGCGCTGTACGAGACCCGGCGGACCTGGGAAGAGGCGTCCGTCGAGTGACGCGACGGCCGCGCGTGCTCGAAACCGGCGATTCCGCTTCGGGCGAGAGCCTCGGGCTCCTCGCCCCTCTGGTACCCTGTAGTCACAGAGTAGGGAGCGTCCATCGTGGCACCGGACGAATCGATCCGTACGGGTCGAGACTCGACGGCTGGGGCGCCTGCAACGGACTACAGGACGATCTTCGAGCAGGCCCCGGGACTCCTGCTGCTTCTACGCGCTGATCCCGCGTTCACGATCGTCGACGCGAGCGACGTATACCTGCAGACCGTTTTCATCGAGCGCGAAGACATCGTCGGGCGCGGTCTATTCGACGTGCTGCCGAAGGAGCCGGCCGAGACGCGCGCCCCGGCGGCCGTCAAGCTGCGCAAATCGCTCGAGCAGGTCGTCGCGACCGGCCAGCCCGATGCGATGCCCGTGCAGCGGTTCGACGTGATGCGGCCGGAGGCCGAGGGAGGCGGCTCGGTCGAGCGATTCTGGTCCGCCGTGAACTCCCCGATCCGGTCGGCCGACGGCACGCTCGCGTACATCGTCCATTCGATCGAGGACGTGACCGAGTTCGTGCGCACGTCGCGTGCGATGCAGCAGGACGACGACGCGCTACGGCTCGAGATCCTGCATCGCGGCCGGCAGCTCGCTGCCGCGAACGCCCAGCTCCACGAGGTCGTGAGCCAGTTTCAGGCGATGTACGACCAAGGCGTCTTCGCCGGGCGGATCGGCCTCGACGGCAAAGTCATCGACGTGAACCGCTCGGCGCTCGAGCAATGCGGCTACACCCGAAGCGAGGTGCTCGGCAAGCCGTTCTGGGAGTGCGGCTGGTGGAACCGCTCGGCCGACGTGCAGCGGTGGGTCGAGAATGCGATCGGGCGCGCAGTCCGCGGCGGCACGTTCCGGGGTCTATCGACTTATTACTGGAGCGACGGCACCGAGCGGATCGTCGATTTCGCGTGCATGCCGATCAAGGACGAGTCGGGCCACGTTCTGTTCGTCTTCGCGACCGGCATGGACATCACCGAGCGCGTCTCGACGGAACGCAACCTGCGCGCGACCGAGATCCTCGAGAGCATCACCCAGGGCTTCTTCGCACTCGATCGGGAGTGGCGCTTCACCTACGTGAACCGCGAGGCGCAGCGAATCCTCGACCGTGCGCCGAACGACCTGATCGGCAAGGAGATCTGGGCCGAGTATCCGAGCTTGAGAAGCAGCGCGTTCGAGCCGGCGTACCGGCAGGCAATGCACGACCGGGTCGCATCGACCGCCGTCACCGCGTTCTATCCGGATCACGGCCGGTGGTACGAGATGCAGACGTATCCGGCCGTCGAGGGAATCGCGGTCTACTTCCGCGACGTGACGGCTCACGTCGAGACCGAGGCGGAGCGTCGCCGGCTCGTCGCCGAGTCGGAGCGGCAACGGCGGATCTACGAGGCCGCGTTGTCCAATACGCCGGATCTCGTGTACGTGGTCGACGCCGATGCGCGCTTCATGTACGCGAACGAAGCGCTGCTCGCGATGCTCGGCAAGACGCGGGAGGAGCTAGTCGGCAAAACCTGCCTCGATCTCGGCTACCCGCCGTGGCACGCGGAGACGCACTTCCGCGAGATCAAGCACGTGATCGCGACGCGCACTCCGGTCCGGAGCGAGGTGCCGTTCACCGGCACGCAAGGGCGCCGCGTGTACGACTACATTCTCGTGCCGGTGCTCGGTCCGGACGGCAACGTCGTCGCCGCGGCCGGCACCGCGCGGGACATCACCGACCGTCAGGCCGCCGAGCAGGCGATCCGCAGACACGCCGAAGCGCTCGGCGCAGCGGACCGCGCGAAGGACGAGTTCCTGGCGACCCTCGCGCACGAGCTCCGCAATCCGCTCGCGCCGTTGCGTAACGCCGTGCACCTGCTGCACGACACGGCGAGCGGCCCGAGCGCGAAGCTCGTCGCGTTGATGGAGCGGCAGCTCGGCCACCTGGTGCGGCTCGTGGACGACCTGCTCGAGATGTCGCGGATCAGCCGAGGCGCGCTCGTGCTGCACAAGGAAAGGGTGGAGCTCGCGGAGGTGCTGAACAACGCCGTCGAGACGAGCAGGCCGCTGATCGATGCGGCGCAGCACACGCTCGAAGTGTCCGTCCCCGAGGAGCCGATCTGGCTCGAAGGCGACCCCGTGCGGCTCGCCCAGATCGTCGCGAACCTGTTGAACAATGCCGCTCGGTACACCGAGAACGGCGGCCGGATCACGGTGCGTGCGGAGCGGCGCGGCGACGACGCCCTAATCTCCGTGGCTGATACCGGGATCGGCATCGAGCCGGAGGATCTGCCGCGCGTCTTCGATATGTTCCGCCGCGCGGCAAGCGCGCGCGGCAGCGCCGGTCTCGGGGTCGGGCTGCCGCTCGCGCGCCGGCTCGCGGGGATGCACGGCGGGTCGATCGAGGCGCGGAGCGCCGGTCCCGGGCACGGCAGCGAGTTCGTCGTACGCCTGCCCGCCGCGAGCGCGCCGCGCAGACGCCGGCGCGCGGGCCCGGCGCGCGCCGCCGAGCGGGAGCGGCTCCGCTCGTTGCGGATCCTCGTCGTCGACGACAACGCCGACGCGGCCGAGAGCCTCGCGATGATCCTACGAACCTTCGGGGCGGACGCGGCCGTCGCGAGCAGCGGCCCGGAAGCGCTCCGTAAGATGGAGGCCTTCGACCCGAGCGCGGTGTTCCTCGACATCGGCATGCCGCTGATGGACGGCTACGAGGTCGCGCGTCGGATCAGGAGCCGCCGCACCGATCGGCCGCCCGTGCTGATCGCGCTGACCGGCTGGGGTCAGCGCGAGGACCGGCGCAAGGCCCGCGAGGCGGGCTTCGATCATCACCTCGTGAAGCCGGCCGATATCGACGCGCTGCGCAAGCTCGTCACGTCGCTCGCGGTGAGCGACGCCTCGGCTCCGGCCGCTTCGCGACTGACGCGCGGCTGACGGACGCGTCGACGACGCCTACTCTGCGGCGGCGATCGCCTGCTCGCGGCCGGGCTGCGCGGACGGCGGCACCGGCAGCCCGCGCTCGGCGAGCAGCTTCCGCAGCAGCGCCGCCGCATCGGGATACCGCTTCAGCACCGCCGGCGTGTACTCGACGCCGTCGGCGACGGTCACGGGCGACCAGCCGTTCGCGTTCACGACGTCGAGACGCGCGCCCCGGTCGGCGAGGAACTGGATGACGTCGACGGCACCGCCGCGATAGACGGCTCCGTGCACGGCCGTCTCGCCGTTCGCATTCACGTCGTTCACGTCGCCGCCGCCGACCTCGAACGCGAGCTTGACCGCCGCGAGCGCCTCCTCGTGCGTGCCCGGGTTCTCGCCGGGCGCCCAGATGCCGACGCCGGCCGCGGCCATCAACGCCGTCGTGCCCTCCTCCGTCGTGATCGCGGGGTCGGCGCCGAGCGCGAGCAGCGTGCGCATCAGCGGCACGTCGCACGACTTCGCCGCAAGCAGGAACGGCGTCGCGCCGATGCGGTTCAGCTTGTTGCGGTTGCCGTCCATCGGCTCCTTGTGCTGCCGGGCGTTCACGTCCGCGCCCGCCGCAACGAGCCTGCGCGCGAGCTCGAGACCATTGAGGCCGCCCGTCCGGTACGGGCCCGGCAGATTGAAGCCCATGTTCCAGCGGCGCGACCACGCGAGCTGGTGCAGCGCCGTCCAGCCCTGCTCGTCCGCGTTCGGATCCGCGCCCGCGTCGAGCAGCACGGCCGCAAGCTCGTAGTGCGCGTTCGTGACCGCGAGCACGAGCGCGCTCGTGCCGTCCGCGAGCGTCTGATCGACGTCCGCCCCGCGCTCGAGCAATACGCGGACGGCATCGATCTGGCCGGCGCGGACCGCGAGCAGGAGCGCGTTCATCTCGCCGCCGGCCGAGCGCGCGTCGAGATCGGCGCCGGCATCGAGCAGCAGCGCGAGCGCCTCGGCGTGCCCTTCGTGGGCGGCCCACATCAACGCTGTCTGGCCCTTCCAGCGCTCGCGCGCGTTCACGTCCGCGCCGCGGGCGAGCAGCACCCGGAGCGTCGCCGGATCGCCGGTGCGCGCAGCGGTCAAGAGCGCCGTCTCGCCTTCCGGCAGCCCGTCGTTCGGATCGGCGCCATGGTCGAGCAGGAGCTCGACCATCGCGCCGCTGCCGTTCTCCGCCGCGAGGTAGAGCGGCGGCACGCCGTAGCGGTTGCGGGCGTCCACGGCGGCGCCCGCCTCGAGCAGCGCGCGCGCGAGCTCGAGGTCGTCGCGGTTCGCGGCCCAGTGGAGCGCGGTCGTGCCGTCGGGCTCGGTCGCGTTCGGCGGTTGCCGCGCGGCGAGGAGCGCGAGCGCGGCGGCCGTGTCGCCCCGCTTCGCCGCGTCGAGCAGCGGGTCGGCGTGCGCCGGCGCGAGCAGCGCCGCGAAGAGGATCAGCGCCCCGCCTCGTAGGAGCGGCCGTCCAGCCGCGACCCTGCCGAGCAACGACCGTAGGAGCGGCTGTCCAGCCGC
>CAYWGQ010000004.1:0-22807 GCA_964457725.1 uncultured Gammaproteobacteria bacterium | reverse complement strand
ACCCTGCCGAGCAACGACCGTAGGAGCGGCTGTCCAGCCGCGATCTTCGGCCGCGCCACGGAGAGTCGCGGCTGGACAGCCGCTCCCACACGGGGCGTGCTAGACACCGGGCAGGGTCTCGAGGTCCAGCCGGCCGGTGCTGTCGCCCAGCACGTCGGCCGGAACGCCGGCCTTGTCGAGCATCGTCAACAGCAGGTTCGTCATCGGCGTCTCCGGCGGATACACCAGATGCCGATTGCCGTCGACGCGGCCGGCCGCGCCGCCGACGAGCGTGATCGGCAAGTCGTAATGCGCGTGCAGATTCGGGTTGCTCAAGCCCGCGCCGTACAGGAAGAGCGAATGATCGAGCAGGTTGCCGTCGCCCTCCGGCGTCGAGCGGAGCTTGTCGAGGAACCACGCGAAGAGCTCGGTCTGATAGGTGTTCAAGCGCGCGAGCTTCTCGAGCTGCTCGGGCCGATCTTGATGATGCGAGAGCCCGTGGTGGCCCTCGTTCACGCCGATCTCGGGATAGGTGCGGAAGTTCAGCTCGCGCGCGAGCATGAACGTCACGACGCGGGTCATGTCGCCCTGGAACGCGAGCCACATGAGCTCGTACATCAGCTTCACGTGCTCGTCGTAGCGCTCCGGGATCCCGCGCGGCCGCTCGAGGGCCGGCAGCCCCGCGTCGGCGCCGACCCGCTCGACGGCCTGAATCCGACGCTCGACCTCGCGGACGGCGTCCAAGTGATCCGCGACGTGCGCCCGATCCGCGGGGCCGAGCTTCGCCGACAAGCGCGTGAAGTCCTCGCGCACCGAGTCGAGGATGCTCCGGTTCTCGCGCGCGAGCGCCATCCGCTGCTCGTTCGTGCCGCCGTGCCCGAACAGCCGCTCGAATACCAGCCGCGGATTGTTCTCGGTCGGCAGCGGCGTCGTCGGCGAGCTCCACGCGAGGGTGTTCAGATATACGCAGCTGTAGCTGTTCTCGCACTGCCCGGACAGAAAGTTCAGATCGATGCCGAGCTCGAGCGACGGCAGCGGCGTCTCGCGGCCGATCGTCCGCGCGGCGATCTGATCGGCGCTCACGCCGTTCTCGACGTCCGCACCCTCGGTCCGCTTGCAGTGCACGCCGGTCAACCACGAGCTCGTCGCGCGCGTGTGATCGCCGTTCGCGCCGTCGTCGTGCGCGTCGGCCTGGTGATGCGCGAGGCCGCTGACGACCGTCAGCCGATCGCGAAACGGCTCGAGCGGCCGCAGGATCGGCGACATCGGAAAGTTCCGGCCCTCCCCGCGCGGCGTCCAATAGTTGATCCCGGAGAAATTCATTGCGACGCCGTTCGCGAGGTACACGAACCCGAGCCGCCTCGCCGGCGCCGGCACTGCGGCGAGTGCGGGCACCATCGCGTCCAGCAGCGGCAGCGCGACGCTCGCTCCGATGCCCTTGAGCACGGTGCGCCGCGGCAGCGCTTTGCGGAAGATCATCATGACGACGCAGCTCTCCTCATCCGAAACGGCGCCGAGCGGACGACGCCTTTCACGAGCGCCGAGAACCGGTAATCCTCGGCCGCGGCCTGCCGCACGATCTTTCGCACGGCCGGCTGATCGTAGTGCTCGACGCCGCGGCCGAGCGCGTAGGTCAGAAGCTTCTCGGTCAGCGTCGTGACGAACGCGTCCGAGGCCAGCAGGGCGTCCCGCAGCTCGTCGACCGACGCGAACGGCGTGCCGTCCGGCAGGGTGCCCGCGGCGTCGATCGGCTCGCCGGCATCGCCGATCGTCCGCCACTGGCCGACGGCGTTGAAGTTCTCGAGACCGAAACCGAGCGGGTCCATCAGCGCATGGCATCCCGCACAGTTCGGGTTGTCGCGATGCGCAGCGAGCCGCTCGCGCATCGAGACGATCGTGCCCTGCCCGTCCGTCGCGCGGAGCGGCGGCACGTTCGGCGCCGGTGGCGGCGGCGGCGTCCCGAGCAGGTTCTCGAGGATCCACTTGCCGCGAACGACCGGCGAGGTCCGGTCCGGATACGAGGTCACCGTCAGGATGCTGCCGTGACCGAGCAGCCCCCGCCGCGGGCTGTCCTCCGGCAGCTCGACCCGGCGGAAGTGCGCGCCTTTGACGTTCGCGATGCCGTAGTGCTTCGCGACGCGCTCGTTCAGGAACGTGTAGTCCGCGCGGAGCAGATCGAGCGCGCTCCGGTCCTCGCGCACGATGCTCTCGAAGAAGAGCTCGGTCTCGCGGCGCAGGCCGTCGCGGAGCGTATCGTCGAAGTCCGGGAAGTAGCTCTGCACCGGAACGGCCGCCGCCAGGTTGCGCAGATACAGCCACTGCCCGGCGAAGCTCGTCGTGAACGCCGCGGCGCGCGGATCGGCGAGCATCCGGCGCACCTGCCGCTCGAGCTCCGCCGGGTCGCTCAGGCGGCCCCGCTCCGCCGCCGCGAGCAGCTCGTCGTCCGGAATGCTGCTCCACAGGAAGAACGACAGGCGCGACGCGAGCGCGACGTCGCCGACGGCGTACGCGGCGCCCGGCGCCACGCCGTCCGGGTCGAGCTCGATCCGGAACAAAAACTCCGGCGACACGAGCAGGCGCTTCAGCGCGAGCTGGATGCCCGCGTCGAAGCCACCCTGCGCGAAGCCGTCGTCGAAGAACGCGAGCAGCGGCTCGACGTCCCCCGCGGTGACCGGACGGCGATAAGCGCGGCGGGCGAGGTTCGTCAGGATCTCGGCGGCGCAGGCGCGGGCCGCCGGTTGCGGGTCGGCCGGGGAAGATCGCGGCTGGACAGCCGCTCCTACGGCGGCGGCGGCGGGGCGGCAGGTGAAGATGCGGGCGCGGCTCGGCGTTTCGGTGACGCCGGACGGGTCGTACGGACCACTGATCTCGACCGCGCGGAGATAGGCGCCGCTGCGCGTCTCCGGAATGTTCACGCCGGCGGGGAAAGGCCGCAGGAACGGCAGCCGCGGCGTCTCCTCGACCGCGGCCGTGCGAGCGATGAACGCCGCGGTCACGCGCCGCGTCCCGGCCTTCACCGGCACCCGCACGCGCCAGCCTTCGTCGATCCGGTTGCGAATCCGGCGCTCCTCCGCGGAGAGCCTCAGGCGGACCGCAATCTGGCTGATCGCCGGCTCCTGCGGCGCCGCGCCGTCGGCGGCGGGCGCGGCCTGAGGCTCGGGCACCGGCACCGCCGGCAGCGTGAAGAGCGCGACGCGCTCGCCGTCGATCGCGATCTCGAGCGTCTGGTCCTCCGCATAGAGCGGCACCTGCTCGTTCAGGTCGCGCTGCAGCTCGGCCGCGATCTCGTAGACGCCGTCCTGCGGGAACGCGTAATCGATCGCCGTGCCGCCGCGCGTGCCGAACGGCAAGCCGGGCAGGCGCCGCTCCTGAGAGCGGTCGTCCGGCACTCTGAACCAGTCGATCGCGACGAACGGCGAGCCCGTGCCGACCGCGAGGCGGCTGACCTCGTCCGCTGCGGTCAGGTATCGCTCGAGCAGCGTCGGGGAAAGCTTCAGCACCCCGGCGATGTTGTCGAAGCCGTAGCTCGCGTCGTCCGCCGGCAGCAGCTCCGAGACATCGACGTCGAGCGCGAGAAGATCGCGGACGGCGTTCCGGTACTCGGTGCGGTTCAAGCGGTGGAACGGTTCCGTGCGCCCCGGGTTCGGGTTCGCCTCGGCGGCCGCGTCGAGCTCGCGCTCGAGCCAGCCGGCGAGCTCGAGCCGCGCTTCGGGCGACGGCCGCGGCGCATCCGCCGGCGGCATCATCCCGCCCTCGAGCTTGCGCAGCACCTTCTCCCAGACGGCGCCGTCGTCGGCGACCGCCGCGAGCGAACGGCCTTCGAGCGTCAGGTTACCGGCACGCTCCGCGTCGTTGTGGCAGTCGACGCACCAGCGATCGACGCTCGCCGCGTGCTCGGCGACGAGTACCTCCCGCGGCGGCTCGCAGGCCGCGGCCAGCGCCGCGACCGCGAGAACGCCGAGCTTCGAGGAGGCTTGCCGCATGCGGCGATTATGCCGTGGAGTACAATCGGACAGCGAGCAGCAGTGCCCGCTTCTCGGGGGAGCCAGCATGTCGAATACGCGCAGCATCACCGCCGCGGTCGCGGTCGCGGTCGCGGCCACTGCTCTCGCCGTGACGCTCGCGAAAGCGCAAGACGGCGAACCGGTGCCCTCCTCTCTGCGCGGCGTCCCCGCGGAGACGCTCGCCGCCAAGAGCCGCGACCCGAGCTGGAAGCCGCCGCGGACGTCCTGGGGTCATCCGAGCTTCGAAGGCGTCTGGAGCACGGACGACATGCGGAGCGTGCCGCTGAACCGCCCGGAATCGTTCGGCGAGCGCGAGCGGTTGACCGCGGAAGAATTCGCCGAGCGCGCGCGCAACGACGAGAGCGGCCGCGATTTCTCTGTGAACGAGGGCACGTTCCTGCGTCACGAGTGGGGCGTGCGAACGTTCGGCTTCACGTCGATCGTGGTCGATCCCCCGAACGGCCGGATCCCGGCGCTCACGCCGGCCGGCGAGGCGCTCGCGGCGACGCGCAACCGCGGCACGTTCGGTCCCGGGCCGTTCGACGACTTCGACGACTTCACGCTCTACGACCGCTGCATCACCCGCGGCGTGCTCGGCTCGATCCTGCCGGTGATCTACGGCAACGGGCTGCGGATCGCGCAAAACCCGGACTACGTCGCGATCAGCTACGAGATGATTCACGACACGCGGATCATCCCGCTCGACGGCCGCGCGCACCTCGACTCGGGGATGCAGCTCTGGCTCGGCAACGCGCGCGGACGGTTCGAGGGCGATACCCTCGTGGTCGAGACGACCAACTTCACGGATCGGACGAACCTCGGCGTGAACGGCAACGGGCCGCCGAACAGCACCGCGCTGAAGCTCACGGAGCGCTTCACGAGGATCGATCCCGAGATGATCGAGTACATCGCGCGCGTCGAGGACCCGGTCGCGTACACCGCGCCGTGGACAGTGCGGCTGATCATCACGACGCAGCCGGGCTATCAGACCTACGAGTACTCGTGCCACGAAGGCAACGGCGCGGTCAGGAACTCGCTCTCCGGGGAACGCGTCTACGAGCAGCAGGTCGCCGAGGCGCTCGCGAAAGGGCTGCCGCCGCCGCCGCGCGCGACCGAGCACGAGCAGATCCGCAACGGCGTGCCGGAGCGCGTCTTCAACATCAACGCCGGGGAATGAGTCACGGGTTACGCCCGGACCGGAACGAGAGCGCATCGATCAGCCGCGTCAGCACGCGCGCGTCGATCGGCTTCACGAGGTGCGCGTCGAACCCGGCGGTCGCGGACTTGCGCCGGTCGGCATCCGCGCCCCAACCCGTCACGGCGGCGATGAAGGTGCTCTTGCCCCACGAGGTGGCGCGAATCGCCCTGCAGACCGCATAGCCGTCCATCACGGGCAGGCCGATGTCGAGCAGGATCGCGGCGGGCCGGACGGACGCCGCACGCTCGATCGCTGCCGCACCGTCGTGCGCGACGGCCACGCTGTGGCCCTGCATCTCGAGCAACGCGGCGAGCGTCGTCGCCGCGTCGATGTTGTCGTCGACGATCAATATCCGCCGCGGGCCGGCCGGCGCCGTCTCCTCCTGCGGCTCGCCGCGGCGAGCCGCAGCCGCCGCTTCGCCGGGGTCCGCGATCGGCAGCCGCACGACGAACTCGCTGCCGCGCCCGTGGCCCTCGCTCCTCGCTTCGATGTTGCCGCCGTGCAGCTCGACGAACTGCCGCGCGAGCGACAACCCGACGCCGAGACCGCCCTGCGTGCGCTCGAGGGGCGGCACGAGCTGGGCGAACATCTCGAAGACCGTCCCGAGCTGCTCGGCCGGGATGCCGACGCCCGTGTCCTTGACTCGAACCTCGGCCAAGCCGTCGCGCCGCTCGACGGCCACGCGGATCCTGCCGCCCGCGGGCGTGTACTTCATCGCGTTGCTCAGCAGGTTGCTGAAAACCTGGCCGAGCCGGACCGGATCGCCGTGAAGCCCGATCGGCTGCTCCGGCAGCGCGAGCTCGAGCCGGTGCGAGCTCGGGCTGTTCATGCGGCTCGTCTCGACCGCCTCGCGCACCAGCGCCTTCAGCTCTATCGGCTCCGTCCGCAGCCGGAGCTTGCCGCGGCTGATACGGCTCACGTCGAGCAGGTCGTCGATCAGGCGCACCAGCCGCCCGAGCTGACGCTCCATCAGCCCGACGAGATCGGCGAACCGCTCGGAGTCACCGCGCACGGCGTCGAGGATGCCGAGCGCGGTCGCGATCGGCGCGAGCGGGTTGCGGAGCTCGTGCGACAGCGTCGCGAGGAACTCGTCCTTGCGGCGGTCGGCTTCGCGGAGCGCGAGCTCGGCGTTCTTCAGGTTCGTGATGTCGAGAGCGCTCGCGATCGCCCCGCGCGGCCTGCCCGACGCGTCGTAGAGCGGCTGCGCGGAGATCAGCACGTGGACGAGCGTGCCGTCGTCGAACGCGACGCCGATCTCCTCGCCGCGGACGATCTCGCCGCGCGCCGCGCGGCGCACCGGCAATGCGTCCGGCGCGAGCGGCTTCCCGCGGTCGAGCAGCCGGCAATGCGAAAGCCGCTGGCCGCGCCCGATCGAGAGGTCGCCGTCCGGCGGCATCCGCAGCAGCTCGGCAGCGGCCTGATTGCCGTAGATCCGCCCGCAGTCGGGGTCCTCCGTGATGAACACGGCGACCGGCACCGTGTCGAGCAGGGTCTGCAGGTTCTGCTTCTGCTCGCGCGCGGTCCGCTCTGCGTCCTTCAGCGCGGACATGTCGTGGAACACGTTGATTGCGCCGACCACGGTGCCGTCGGCCCGATGAATCGGGTCGATGTTCGTGAGCACGCAGATGCGCGAGCCGTCGGGGCGCTCGACATAGACCTCCTCGTTCCGGAACGACCGTCCTTCGCTCAGCGCGAGCGCCATCGGATACTCCTCGTGCGGCAGCTCCGTGCCGTCGCCGCGCAACAGCCGGTACGCGCCGCAGAAGCGGTCGCTCGAATCGTCGAGCCGCGGCGTCCGTCCCCATAGCCGGACGGCCTGCTCGTTGTAGTAGGTCAACCTTCCGCTCGGCGCCTCGCACATGTACACGCCGACCGGCAACAGCTCCGCGAGGCGCCGGTAACGCTCCTCGCTCGCGCGCAGCTCGCGCTCCGCTGCGTACCGATCGGAGATGTCGACGATCGCGGCGAACCAGCCGATGACCTTGCCCGAGCCGTCGCGCTCCGGTGCGTACGAGCAGCGCATGTGCCGGCTGCCGCCGGCTTCCGGCGCGTCGAACTCCACCCGGCGGCCCGCGAGCACCGCGTCGATGTGTGGAGACAGCTTGCGGTAGACCTCCGGGCCGAATATCTCGCCGAGGTGCCTGCCGGCGAGATCCTCCGGCTCCATTCCGAACCGCGCCGCGTACGCGTGGTTCACGAACTTGAAGCGGCGATCGGCGCCGCAATTGGCGATCAGCACCGGGACCGCGTCCGCGAGCGCGCGAAAGCGCGCCTCGCTCGCTCGGAGCGCTTCGCTCTCGCTTTGAGTCCCCGGTAGACGCACGACCGGCATCGGTATCACCTCGAGCAGTTGTCCGCGAAAAGCCGCGCTCGCTCCGGCTCCCCGGGCCCGCGGCTGAAAACGTTGCCTTCCTCGATGGCTGCGCCGCGCCGGATTCGCGCGGCACGAAGGAGAAGCGACTTCCTCGGCGGCCCCGTTTCCACCCCTGGGGCCGCTTTCCAATTTTTGTCATGCAAATGCCAGGCCACACCGTTTTGCGCAGCGGTCGGCCCGGCGGCGACGAAGCCTTTTGCTTGCCCGGCAGGCACTTGGCGGCCGCCGAGCGTGCGCGAGGCCGTCGATTCGCGTTGAAAAAGCCGGAAGCGGCTGCAAGGCCTGGACCGCTGCAGGTCTCCGGCGCCCGACCACCCGCCCTCGATTCTCACCGCGGCGCATGCGCTGGGATTACACTACGCGCCGCCCGCTCACGGGCGACCGCCCGAGCTGCCCGAATCATGCACGAGAAATCCACGCGCGTAATCGTCACCGTCATCGGCGAGGACAAGGTCGGCATCATCGCAACCGTCGCGACGGTGCTCGCGGAGGCGAACGTGAACATCGTCGACATCTCGCAGACCACGCTCCGCGAGTTCTTCACGATGATCCTGATGGCCGACATGGCGAAGGCGAACGTGCCGTTCGACGAGCTGAAGCGCCGCCTGAATGCGAAGGGCGAGGCGATGGGGCTCAAGATCGACGCACAGCACGAAGACGTCTTCAAGTTCATGCACCGGGTCTGAGGGCTGCGCGTATGGCGATCCAGTTCTCGTTCTCGCCGGAGGAGATCGTCGAGACCATCCGCATGGTGCAGATGGAGAACCTCGACATCCGAACGATCACGATGGGCATCAGCCTGCGCGACTGCGCAGACCCGGACCTCGCGCGCGCCGCGGCCAAGTCCTACGACAAGATCTGCCGCTCCGCCGCGCGGCTCGTCGCGGCCGGCGAGGAAATCGAGCGCGAGTACGGCATCCCGATCATCAACAAGCGGATCTCGGTGACGCCGGTCGCGCTGGTCGCGGAGAGCTCCGCGAGCGACGACTACGTCGTCTTCGCCGAGCGGCTCGATCGGGCGGCCGCCGAGGTCGGCGTGAATTTCCTCGGCGGCTTCGCCGCGCTGGTGCACAAGGGCATGACGCCCGGCGACCGCGCACTGATGCGCTCGATCCCGGAAGCGCTCGCGGTCACCGAGCGAGTCTGTGCCGCCGTCAACGTCGGCACGACGCGCGCCGGCATCAACATGGACGCGGTCGCGCTGATGGGCGAGGTCATTCGCGAGGCCGCGGCGCGGACCGCGGACCGGGACGGCATCGGCTGCGCGAAGCTCGTCGTCTTCTGCAACGCGGTCGAGGACAACCCGTTCATGGCGGGCGCGTTCCACGGCATCGGCGAGCCCGATTGCGTGATCAACGTCGGTGTCAGCGGTCCCGGCGTCGTGCTGAACGCGGTCGAGGCGGAGCCCGATGCCGACTTCGGCGCGCTCGCGACCGCGATCAAGCGGACCGCGTTCAAGGTCACGCGGATGGGCGAGCTCGTCGGCCGCGCCGCGTCGGCGAAGCTCGGCGTGCCGTTCGGCATCGTCGACCTGTCGCTCGCGCCGACGCCTGCGCAAGGGGACAGCGTCGCCCGGATCCTCGAGGCGATGGGCCTCGAGCGCGTCGGCACGCACGGCTCGACGGCGGCGCTCGCGCTCTTGAACGACGCGGTCAAGAAAGGAGGCGCGATGGCGTCGAGCTACGTCGGCGGGCTTTCGGGCGCGTTCATTCCGCTGTCCGAGGACGCGGCGATGATCGACGCCGCGGCCGCCGGCGCGATCACGTTCGACAAGCTCGAGGCGATGACCTGCGTGTGCTCGGTCGGTCTCGACATGATCGCCGTGCCGGGGGACACCCCGCCGGCGACGCTCGCCGCGATCATCGCGGACGAGGCGGCGATCGGGATGATCAACGGGAAGACGACGGCGGTGCGAGTGATCCCGGCGCCGGGCAAGGCGGTCGGCGACGTCGTGTCGTTCGGCGGCTTGCTCGGGCGAGCGCCGGTGATCGCCGTGCACGCGCACTCGAGCGAGGCCTTCGTCCGCCGCGGCGGCCGGATCCCGGCGCCGCTGCAGGCGTTCAACAACTGAGAGCCGCTCCTATCGAAGAGTCGCGGCTGGACAGCCGCTCCTACGAAGCGCAGAAGCGGTAGGAGCGGCTGTCCAGCCGCGACTCTTCGCGACGCTCGGCTTACGCCGCGCTCGCCGCGCCGAGCCGCCGAGCCCGCACGGCCTTCGCGAGCCGCTCGAGCACGGCCACGCTCGTCTCCCACCCGATGCACGCGTCGGTGATGCTCCGACCGTAGACCAGCGGCTTGCCGGGCACGAGGTCCTGCCGCCCTTCGAGCAGGTGGCTCTCGATCATCATGCCGATGATCCGCCGCTCCCCCGCCTCGATCCGCTCGGCGACGTCCGCGACGACGAGCGGCTGGTTCTCGTGCTTCTTGCTGCTGTTCGCGTGGCTCGCATCGATCATCAGCCGTGCCGGCAACGAGGCCTTCTCGAGCAGCCGCGCGGCTGCGTCGACGCTCTCCGCGTCGTAATTCGGCACTTTGCCGCCCCGCAGGATCACGTGGCAGTCCGGGTTGCCCGCCGTCGCCGCGATCGCGGCCCGGCCTTCCTTCGAGACCGCCAGGAAATGATGCGGCTGCGACGCCGCCCGCACGGCGTCGACCGCGAGCTGCACGCTGCCGCCGGTGCCGTTCTTGAAGCCGACCGGACACGACAGCCCGGACGCCATCTCGCGGTGCACTTGGCTCTCGGTCGTGCGCGCGCCGATCGCGCCCCACGCGACGAGATCGGAGATGTACTGCGGCGAGATCACGTCGAGATACTCGACGCCCGCAGGCAGCCCCATCGCGTTCACCTCGCGGAGCAGCCGCCGGCCGAGCTCGAGCCCCTTGTTGATGTTGAAGCTGCCGTCGAGATCCGGATCGTTGATCAGGCCCTTCCAGCCGACCGTCGTCCGCGGCTTCTCGAAATAGACGCGCATCACGATCTCGAGGGCGTCCCCGAGCTCGTCCCGGAGCGGGCGCAGGCGCTCGGCGTATTCGAGCGCGGCTTTCGGATCGTGGATCGAGCACGGTCCGATCACGACCGCGAGGCGGTCGTCCCGCCCGTGCAGGATCTCGTGCAGCGCCCGTCGGGCGGTAGCCACCGTCTCCGACATCGTGTCGCTGCACGGCAGCTTCTCGATCAGCTCGCCCGGGGTCGTGAGCGGCTTCAGGCTCTTGATGCGTAAGTCATCGGTGTGCGGCGCCATCATCGGTCTCCATCGCGCTTCGAGGCCCGCCAGTCCCGACGGCATAAAAAAGCCGCCAGGGTCGCTGGCGGCTTCTCGGAATGCTTCGACTCTCTAGTGTTTCAGGCCGATCGCAACCCTTCCTCCGCCTGCGGCTTCGGAAACGCGTAATACCAAAAGTAAAACGGGGTCGCGTTCATGGCGGCTATTCATACCACAGCCGGTCGGATTCGCCAAGCGCGGGGGCCTAGCCGCTGCGCCTGGCCGCGGCCGCGCGGCGCTGCTCGCTCTTGTAGAGCTTGTACTCGATGCTGTCGACCAGCGCCTGCCAGCTCGCCTCGATCACGTTCGAGGAGACGCCGACCGTGCCCCACTTCGTCTCGCCGTCGCCCGACTCGATCAGCACGCGGACGGTCGCCTCCGTGCCGTGGCCGCCGCCGAGGACGCGGACCTTGTAGTCGAGAAGCTCGATCGCCTCGAGCTCCGGATAGAACGGCTTCAACGCCTTGCGCAGCGCCCGGTCGAGCGCGTTCAGCGGTCCGTTGCCGACCGCGACCGTGTGCTCGACGTGGCCGTCGGGCAGCTCGACCATGACCGTCGCCTCCGAGAGCGGCGGCTCCTCCGGCTTGTTCTTCTCGTCGCTCACGCGAAACGCCACCAGCCGGAAGTGCTGCACCTTGCTGCCCTGCAGCGCCTCCTGCATCAGCAGCTCGAACGACGCCTCCGCGCCCTCGTACTGGAAGCCCGCGCTCTCGAGCTGCTTCACCTTCTCGAGCACGGCCTTGACCGCCGGGTTCGAGTAGTCGACGTCGAAGCCGAACTGCTTCGCCTTGTAGATCACGCTCGAGCGGCCGGACAGGTCGCTGACCAGCACGCGCTGGCGGTTGCCGACGAGCTCCGGGTCGATGTGCTCGTAGGTCTCGCGGTTCTTCTGCACGGCGGCGACGTGTAGCCCGCCCTTGTGCGCGAACGCGCTCTCCCCGACGTACGCCTGGCGCTTGTACGGCTCGATGTTCGCGAGCTCGTAGACGACTCGCGACAGCTCCGAGAGCCGCTTCAGCTGCTCGGGCGACACGCACTCGTAGCCGAGCTTCAGCTGCAGGTTCGGGATCACCGAGCACAGGTTCGCGTTGCCGCAGCGCTCGCCGAAGCCGTTGATCGTGCCTTGGACCTGTGTCGCGCCGGCCGCGACCGCAGCGAGGGTGTTCGCGACCGCGAGCTCGCAGTCGTTGTGGCAGTGGATGCCGAGCCTCGCGCCGATCTCGAGCGCCGCCGCGACGCCGGCCGCGATTCGCTGCGGCATGCTGCCGCCGCGGGTGTCGCAGAGCACGAGCACGTCCGCGCCGCCCTCGGCCGCGGCCTTCAGGCACGCGAGCGCGTACGCCGGGTCCGCGCGGAAGCCGTCGAAGAAGTGCTCCGCGTCGAAGATCACCTCGTCGACCCGCTGCTTCAGATAGGCGACCGAGTCGCGGATCACGTCGAGATTCTGCTCGTGGGAGATCCGCAGGTCGTCGCGGACGTGCAGATCCCAGGTCTTGCCGACGATCGTGACGACCGGCGTCTCGGCCTTCAGCAGCATCCGCAGATTCAGGTCGTCCGCGGCGGCCACGTTCGCGCGGCGCGTCGAGCCGAACGCCGCGACGCGGGCGTGCTTCAGGTCGAGCCGCCGCACCGCCGCGAAAAACTCCTCGTCGCGCGGGTTCGAGCCCGGCCAGCCGCCTTCGATATAGCCGATCCCGCACGCGTCCAGGTGCTCCGCGACGCGGAGCTTGTCCTCGAGGGTGAACGCGACGTCCTCGGATTGAGCGCCGTCGCGCAGCGTCGTGTCGTACAGGGCTATGCGGGTCATGGCCCGCGAATAGTACCACCGCCCGCCCGTTCGCCCGTACGCGCGCCCGGAGTTCGGCGCTATCATTCGGCCGACGCTCACGCGGAGAACGCCATGAGGAAGCTCGCCGCCGGCTCTCTCGCCGCCCTGCTCGCCTTCGCCGCAGGCGCCGCCGCTCACCATTCGCCCGCGGTATTCGACCGTACGAAGCAGATCACTGTCGCGGGGGTCGTCACGGAGTTCCGCTGGGGGAACCCGCATTCCTGGATCCATCTAGAGGTCGAGCGCGACGGCGGCACGCAGAGCTGGAGCGTCGAGATGGACCCCGCGAGCATGATCGCGCGCAACGGCTGGACCTCGAAGACGTTGAAGCCGGGCGACCGCATCGAGGTCCGCGTCTACCCGCTCCGCAACGACGAGCCCGGCGGGCAATACATCTCCGTCGTCCTGCCGGACGGAACCGTGATGGACGAGGATCGTCCGCGGCTCGAGGTCGTGCGGCCGACGGGGCCCGGCGCGGAATAGCCCGGCGCGACGCGGCGGCCGACACCCGGAACATCCCGCCCTTATCCGGAACATCCCGCCCGCCCTTATAGGGAGCGGCTGTCAGCCGCGACCACCGCCACGACGAACGACGCCGGTCGCGGCGAGACAGCCGCTCCTACCCGACGGGCGCGCTGACGAGAAGTGGCACGCCGCTTGCAAAACGCTCGCCTTCGGAAGATGCGGAGACGACGCGCTTGCACACGCTCGGCATCAATGCCGCCTATCACGACAGCGCGGCCTGCATCGTGCGCGACGGCGAAGTCCTCGCAGCCGTCGAGGAGGAGCGCTTCACGCGCGTGAAGCACGGCAAGCGCCCGCTGCCGTTCAGCGCGTGGGAGCTGCCCTACCACGCGATCGACCATTGCCTCGAGCGCGCCGGCATCGAGCTCGCCGAGCTCGACCACATCGCCTACTCGTACGATCCGTATCTGCTCCTCGAACCGCGTGCAGCATCGATCACGCTGCCGCTCGAGCCCTCCGCCGAGCCGCAGCCGGGCCTCGCGCCGTGGGAGCCGCTCTTTCTCTCGTATCTCGTGAACGCGGAACGCCAACTCGTGGACGGCGTGCCGCTCCGCCTCTCGGCCAGATTCCGCTCCGCGAAGCGCGCACGCCGTTGGCGCTGGCACTTCGTCGAGCACCATCTGTGCCACGAGGCGAGCGCATTCCTCGCGGCGCCGTTCGACGCCGCGGCCGTGATGACGCTCGACGGCCGCGGCGAGCGCACCGCGACGAGCTACGGGCACTACACGGGCTCGGACTACGCGCGCCTCGGTCAGGTGCCGCTGCCGCACTCGCTCGGGCTGCTGTACGAGGACGTGACGAGCTACCTCGGCTTCCTGCGCTCGTCCGACGAATACAAGGTGATGGCGCTCGCGTCGTTCGGCGAGCCGCGCTACGCGGAGCTGTTCCGCGACATCGTGCAGGTCGGCAACGACGGCGCCTACACGATCGCTCCGCCGCGGCTCGCGGAGCGCTTCGGTCCGCCGCGGCTGCCGAGGGCGCCGCTCGAGCGCCGGCATTTCGACATCGCTCGGTCGCTGCAGGTCGTGCTCGAGGAGACCGTGATCGAGCTCGCGCGCTGGCTCGCGCGCAAGACGGGCGCGGAGAGCCTGTGCACGGCCGGCGGCGTCGCGCTGAACTGCGTGGCGAACGGCCGGCTCCGCGACGCCGGCATCTTTCGCGACGTCTGGGTGCAGCCGGCGGCCGGGGACGCGGGCACCGCGCTCGGCGCGGCGCTCTGGATCGACTGGCGCGAGAACGGGCACGAGCGGCGCTACCGCATGGACCACGCCTACTTGGGTCCCTCGTTCGCCGACGACGAGATCGAGGGCTTCCTCCGCTGGGCGAAGGTCGACTACCGCCGCTGCGAAGACATCGCCGAGGCGACGGCCGAGCTGCTCGCCGCGGACCGGATCGTCGGCTGGTTCCAGGGACCGATGGAGTTCGGACCCCGCGCGCTCGGCGGCCGCTCGATCCTCGCCTCGCCGTTGAGCGCCTCGATGCAGCAGCGGCTGAACGAGATCAAGGACCGCGAGGACTTCCGTCCGGTCGCGCCGGTCGTGCTCGAGGAGAAGGCCGCGAGCTGGTTCGTGAACGGGAGCTACGCGCCGTTCATGCTGTTCGTGTTCGACGTTCTCCCGGAGCGCGCCGCAGAAATCCCGGCCGTGCGTCACGTCGACGGCACGGCGCGCGTGCAGACGGTCAACCGGGAGCAGCACCCGCGCTACTACGACCTCCTCCGCGCGTTCGAGCGGCGCACGGGCGTGCCGATCCTCGTGAACACGTCGTTCAACACGCGCGGCGAGCCGATCGTCTGCACGCCGCGCGACGCGGTCGAATGCTTCTTCACCTCGCCGCTCGACGCGCTCGCGATCGGCTCGTTCCTGGTCGAGAAGCGATCGCCGTGAAGCCGCGCGTCACGGTCGTCGTGCCGACCTATCGGCGGCCGGCGCTCCTCGAGCGGTGTCTCGCCGCGCTCGCCGCCCAGGACCTGCCGGCGCACGCATACGAGGTCGTCGTCGTGCACGACGGGCCGGACGAGCGGACCGCCCGTGCGATCGAGCACCGGCGGGCAGAGCTCGCCGCACGCGGCGGGCCGCGGCTCCGCCTGCTCTGTCCGCCGCACGGCGGACCGGCGGCCGCGCGCAACGCCGGCTGGCGCGCGGCGCGCGCGTCGCTCGTCGCGTTCACCGACGACGACACGGAGCCCGCCCCGGACTGGCTTTCGACCGCTCTCGAGCGCATCGGCCGCGACGTCGACGCCGCCTGGGGGCGCATCGTCGTGCCGCTCGAGCCCGAGCCGACCGACTACGAGCTCGATGCGGCGGGGCTCGCGCGCGCGGAGTTCGCGACCGCCAACTGTTTCTGCAGGAAGCGTGCGCTCGAGCGGATCGGCGGCTTCGACGAGCGTTTCCGCCTCGCGTGGCGCGAGGACTCGGACCTGTACTTCCGGCTGCTCGAAAGCGGCGCGCGCGTCGTGCACCTGCCGGAGGCCGTGGTCGCGCACCCGATCAGGCCCGCACGGTGGGGCGTCAGCATTTCGCAGCAGCGAAAGATCGCGTTCGATGCATTGCTGTTCAAGAAACACCGGGCGCTCTACCGGGCGCGCATCCGGCAGGCGCCTCGCTGGGACTATTATGCGATCGTCGCGGCCCTCGCGGCCGGCGCCGCCGCGCTGGTCGCCGGGGCGCCGGCGCTCGCGCTCGCGTGCTTCGCCGTGTGGGCGGGCCTGACCGCGTGGCTTTGCCGTAGACGGCTCGCGCGGACCTCGCGCCGCCTGCCGCACGTCGCCGAGATGATCCTGACGTCCGTCGCGATTCCGCCGCTCGCGGTGTTCTGGCGAACGATCGGCGCGCTGCGCTATCGCGTGCTGTTCCTGTAGCGCCCGCGCCTCACATCGGCGGCTTCACGCCGTTCGTCTCGGCGACGATCGCGAACGCGCCGACCGTGCGGTCGGGCTGCGGCACGCCGAGCACGAACACCGCGATGCCGGGGCGAAGCAGCGTGCGGTCGGCGAGCGTGAACGCGACCACCGGCACGTCCGGCGGCACGTCGACCTCCTCCTCGCCGCCGGCAAACGCGAGCTCGAGGCGGCGACCGACGCGGGCGCGCGCGGTGCCGGTCACGGTCGCGTTCGTCATCGTCGTCTGCGGGAAATCCCACGGATAGTGACCCTCGCCCGCGCCGCGCATCTCCTCGGGGAAGATGTGGACCTCGGTCGCCTGCCAGCGGCCCTCGGCGTTGCGCGCGGCCGTCGTGCCGATGAACACGCCCTCGACGATGTCCTCGAGCGAGCGCCGCTCGAGGCCATTGATGCCGGTTTCGGGCGTGAGCACGACGGTGATCGATCCGTCGCCCTCCGTGGCGACCGTCAGCCGGTCGCCGTCGACCTGCTCGAGCACGCCGCGGAAGCGCTGCGGCGGCTCCCCGGGCGGCGGCTGCGCGAACGCGGCGAAGGCGGCGAGGGCCGCGGCGAGAACGGCGAGCGATGCTGGCTTCATGACGCCCCCTGATCGTGATCTTCGACGGCACGTCTCGAGCGGGGTGTATGTCGGTCGCCCGGCACGTCTAGAATCGACGTACTTCGACGGCCTGTCAGGACTTCCCGCATGAGCGACGAACTCGTTTTCTACCACAACCCTATGTCCCGCGGGCGAATCGTCCACTGGATGCTCGAGGAGGTCGGCACGCCGTACGAGGTGCGGTTGCTCGACTTCGAGCGCGGCGAGCACAAGGCGCCGGATTTTCTGCGCATCAATCCGATGGGCAAGATCCCCGCGATCGTCCACCGCGGCACGGTCGTGACGGAGACGGCCGCGATCTGTGCGTACCTTGCCGACGCGTTTCCGGCGGCCGGGCTCGCGCCGCCGGCCGACTCGGCCGCCCGCGGCAAGTACTATCGCTGGCTCTTCTTCGCCTCCGGCTGCGTCGAGCCCGCGATCGTCGACCGGCTGTTCGAGCGGCCCGCTCCGCCGCAACCGGGCGTGATCGGTTACGGCACGTACGAGCAGACACTCGATGCGCTCGAGAACGCGATCGCGCCCGGGCCGTTCCTGCTCGGCGAAACCTTCAGCGCGGCCGACGTCTACGTCGCCTCGAGCGTCGGCTGGGCGATGATGACGAAGGCGATCGAGCCGCGCGCCGCGTTCGAGGCGTACCACGAGCGCTGCACCGCGCGGCCGGCGGCACAGCGCATCCGCGAGCAGAACGAGCGCTTCGCCGAGCAGCTCAAATCCCGCGCCTGAGCCGCGCTTAGCACGGCATCGCCCGCGACTCCTTCTTCGGTAGGAGCGGCTGTCCAGCCGCGACTGCGGCGTGCCGGCGCTTGCGGCACCGCAGTCGCGGCTGGACAGCCGCTCCTACGGCGTTACGGCGCTTACGGCCCCGCAGTCGCGGCTAGACAGCCGCTCCTACCGCGGGGGTCAGAAGGCCTCGTCGAACGCGACCTCGCCCTGCACCGCGATCTGGTACGCGGAGACGCGCCGCTCGAAGAAGTTCGTGAGCTCCTGCACGTCCTGCAGCTCCATGAACGGCAACGGATTGCGCGCACCGTAGCGCGGCGGCAGCTCGAGCGCCGCGAGCCGCTGGTCCGCGACGTACTCGAGATACTGCCGCATCTCTCGGCGCGTCAGCCCGACGACGCCGCCCGACAGCACGTCCTCGGCGAATTGCGTCTCGCACTCGACGGCCTCCTCGAGCATCGCGCTCACTTGCGCGGCCCAGCCCGCGTCGAAGAGCTCCGGGCTCTGCCGGCGCACCGTCGCGAGCACCTCGAACGCGAACGCCATGTGCGCGCTCTCGTCACGGAACACCCAGCTCGTCCCGGCGGCGAGCCCCGGCAGCAGCCCGCGCGAGCGCAGGAAGTAGACGTAGGCGAACGCCCCGAAGAAGAAGAGGCCTTCGATGCAGCACGCAAAGCAGGTCAGGTTCAGCAGGAACGCGCGCCGATCGGCGTCGGTCTCGATCCGCTCGAGCGAGAACACCGAATCGATCCACCGCTTGCAGAACTCCGCCTTCCGCCTGATCGACGGAATCGTCTCGATCGCGGCGAACGCCTCCGCGCGCCGGGCGTGATCCGGCACGTAGTTGTCGAGGAGCGTCAGATAGAACTGGATGTGCAGCGCCTCCTCGAAGAGCTGCCGCGAGAGATACATCCGCGCCTCCGGCGCATTGATGTGGCGATAGAGGCTCAGCACGAGATTGTTCGAGACGATCGAGTCGCCGGTCGCGAAGAATGCGACCAGCCGCTCGATCAGATGCCGCTCCGCCGGCGTCATCCGCTCGCGCAGATGGCCGAGGTCGATCTGAAAGTCGATCTCCTCGACCGTCCAAGTGTTCTTGATCGCCGCGCGATACATCTCGTAGAAGCGCGGATAGCGCATCGGCCGGAGCGTCAGCTCGAAGCCGGGATCGAGCAGCGCCGCGCCCATCACTGGCACGCCTCGCAGGTTTCCGGGTTCTCGAGCGAGCAGGCGATCGCGTCCGCGTCCTTCGCGGCCTCGCGACCGGCGCGGGCGACGGTCGTCTTCGCGATCTCGGTCGCCGGGCGCGAGCGCAGGTAATACGTCGTCTTCAACCCGCGCTTCCACGCGTACATGTACATGCTCGACAGCTGGCCGATGCTGGGATTCGCAATGAACAGGTTCAGCGACTGGCTCTGGTCGACGAAGGCGCCACGCTCGGCCGCCATGTCGATCAGCGAGCGCATCGGCAGCTCCCAGGCCGTCCGGTAGATCGCGCGCAGCTCCGCCGGCAGCTCGTCGAGCCCCTGCACCGAGCCGTTCGCGAGCTTGATCGCGGTGCGGATCTCCTCGGTCCAGAGCCCGAGCGCCTTCAGCTCCTCGACGAGATAGCGGTTCACCTGCAGGAAATCCCCGGAGAGCGTCTCCCGCTTGAAGAGGTTCGAGACCTGCGGCTCTATGCACTCGTAACAGCCCGCGATCGAGGCGATCGTGGCGGTCGGCGCGATCGCGACGAGCAAGCTGTTCCGCAAGCCGTGGGCCGCAATCTCCTCCTTCAGCTCCCGCCACGGATAGCGCTCCGACGGTGCAACGCCCCACGAGTCGAACTGCAGCTCGCCGCGCGCGGCGCGCGTATCGGCAAACGCGTCGTGCGGGCCCGCTGCGCGGGCGAGCTCCATCGACGCCCGCAGCGCGTGGAAGTAGACGGCTTCGGCGATCTCGGCCGAGAGCCGCCGCGCGGGCTCCGAGTCGAACGGCAGCCGCAGGCGGAAGAACACGTCCTGAAGCCCCATTACGCCGAGACCGACCGGCCGCCAGCGCATGTTCGACGCGCGCGCCGCCGGCAGCGGGTAGTAGTTCAGATCGATCACCGCGTCGAGCTGACGCACCGCCACCTCGACCGTGTGCGCGAGCTTGTCGAAGTCGAACGCGCCGGCAGCGACGTGGCGCGCGAGGTTGATCGAGCCCAGGTTGCAAACGGCCGTCTCCTCCGCGCTCGTGATCTCGAGGATCTCGGTGCAAAGGTTCGACAGGTGCACGACGTTGCCGCGCTTCCCGGTCTGGTTGCACGCGAGGTTCGATTTGTCCTTGAACGTCATCCAGCCGTTGCCGGTCTGCGCCAGCGTGCGCATCATCCGCGCGTAGAGATCGCGAGCGCGGACGGTCTTCCTCGCGAGCCCGCGCGCTTCGGCCTGCTCGTACGCCTCGTCGAACTCCTCGCCGTAGAGATCCGGCAGCTCCGGCACGTCCTTCGGATCGAACAGCGACCAGTGCCGGTCCGCCTCGACGCGGCGCATGAAGAGATCCGGAATCCAGTTCGCGACGTTCAGGTGATGCGTGCGCCGGCCTTCGTCGCCGGTGTTGTCCCGCAGCTCGAGGAACGCCTCGACGTCCGCGTGCCACGGCTCGAGGTACACGCACGCCGCGCCTTTGCGGCGCCCGCCCTGATTCACGCTCGCGACCGAGGAGTCGAGGGTCTTCAGCCACGGCACGAGACCGTTCGAGAGCCCGTTCGTGCCGCGAATCAGCGAGCCTTCGCTGCGGATCCTGTGCCAGGCGATGCCGATGCCGCCCGAGAACTTCGACAGCAGCGCGACGTCCTTGTACTTGTCGTAGATCGCCTCGAGCGAATCCTCGGGCGAGTCGAGCAGGAAGCAGCTCGAGAGCTGCTCGTGCCGCGTGCCGGCGTTGAAGAGCGTCGGGGAGCTCGGCACGTAGTCGAGATTCGAGAAGAGCTCGTAGAGCTCGATCGCCGCCTGCGGGCTCGTCGAGAGCGCCGCGGCGATTCGCATCCAGAAATACTGCGGCGTCTCGATCACGAGGCGGCGCGTCGGATGCTTCAGCAGGTAGCGATCGTACAGCGTGCGCAGCCCGAAGTACTCGAGCTCGTCGGTTCGCCGCGCGTCGATCGCGTCGTTCAGCTTGCGCGCGTGGCTCTCGACGAACGCGACGACCCGCTCGTTGATCAGGCCCGCGTCGAAGCCCAAGCGGATGCTCTGCGAGAACGAGTAGACGCCTAGGCCCTGCGCTTCCTTGTCGATGAAACCCGCGAGGAGTCGCGCGGCGAGCTTCGAGTACTCGGGCTCCTCGGCGATGAACGACGCGGCCGTGCGGATCGACAGCTCGTCGAGCTCGCGGGTCGTCGCGCCGTCGTATAGCCCGGCGATCGTCTTCAGCGCGACACGCATCGGATCGACCGATGCGAGCTCGTCGCAGCAGCGCGTGACGGCCCGGACGATCTTGTTGACGTCGACCGGCTCGCTCGCGCCGCTGCGCTTGGTCACGCGCATCTGCGTGCGGGCCGCGTGCGGCGCAGTCAGCTTGAAGCCGGGCTGGTCGGGGACGTGGGTGGTCGGTGCGCGCTCGCGCACGGCTTCGGTCGGCATGCTGCTCTCCCTCCGAAAGCGGCTCGAGGGAGAGGAACGGCGACGGCCGACGGCGAGGCACGCTCGCACGTCGTCGTGGCGTCCCGCTTCCCGCGAGCGGACTGGCCGATCACCGCGAGCGCTCTCGTGCGAGCGCCGCGGCGGCCGCGGCAGGTCTTCGGGCTCAAGGTTCGTGCCTCGGACGAGGCTGCCTACTGGGCGCCGCTTCCCGAGCCCGCGGGCTCAGTGCGAAATTGCGCCGGTCGTCCCCTTTTACCGCTGCGGGGCAGCTCCGGGATTGCGCCGCTCGAGCGCGCACCGGATTCCCTCTTGCCGCCCACCCGTAGTGGCGGGCACCGCTGGCACCCACAAGATATTGTGGTCGGCGCCCGCCGTCAACGGCGTCGATTCGGACGCCGACTCCGCTCGAACGACTCCCCAGCGGTGATCGCGTGCGGTGCACCGACGCGCGCGGGCGAGCCCCCAGGGAGGGGTTCACGGCGTTCCTGCCGCGGGCACTCTGAAGCCGCGGCGCTCGCGACGACCGGCGGGAGTTCGTCGGAGCGCGACGGTCGGCGGCGCGCCGCCGCGCGTCAGCGGGCAGCGGCGGCGTTGGCGCGGTCGATCAGGTAGGCGCGGACCGCTTCGGCTTCGTCGGGCGCGAGCACGTCGGCGAACGACGCCATGCCGTTCGCCGCGCGCGCACCGCCGAGCACGATTGCAGAGAAGAGCTCCGGGCTCCCGAGCGCCGGCGAGTACGCGAGATCCGGGAAGAGCCCGCGGCGGAACAGCCCGCCCGCGTTCCCCGGGCTCTCGTGGCAGAGCCAGCAGCTCGCCTGATAGAGCTGCTCGCCGCGCGCGATCTCCTCCGCGGACGCGGTCGACGGCGGCGGTGCGAGCGGCGGCGGCGTGAACTCGACCGGCGGCGGCAGCTGCGCGGTGCCGCCGCGGCGGAACACGAGCAACCGCGAATAGGTCGGCGCGTAGTAGTTGCCGGCGGCCCGGCCGGCGACGACCGCGACGTGCTGCACGCCGTCGAGCTCGAAGCTGATCGGCGCCGCGACGACACCGGTGTGCACGTCGGCGGACGACCACAAGAGCGAGCCGTCCGCGGCGGACCGCGCGACGAGCCCATTGCGCGTGCCGTGGAACACGAGCCCGCCGGCGGTCGCGAGCATGCCGGCGGGCTCTGCCTCGACGCGCCACGCGGCGCGCTGCGTGACCGGATCCCAGCCGAGCGCGTACGCGCCGCGCGGCAGCTGCGAGAACGCCGCGATCGCCTCCGGCGAGCTCGCCGCGAGGTCGATGCCGAGATTCGACGAGCGCGGATTCGGATCGAAGCGCCGGTCCGGCGCGTAGATCAGCGCGTTGTCGCTCGCCGAGAGGTACACGAGCCCGGTCTGCGGGCTGTATGCCATCGGATGCCAGTTGTGCGCGCCGGCCGACGACGGCTGCACCGCGACCGGCTCGCCGGTCTTGTCGTAGCGCGCGGCCGGATTCTCGACCGGCCGGCCGGTCGCCGGGTCGATTCGCTCCGCCCAATTGACCGCGGCGAACTTCTCGGCCGAGAGCAGCTCGCCGGTGGCGGCATCGAGCACGTAGAAGAAACCGTTCTTCGGCGCCTGCATGACGACGCGGCGCTCCCGACCGTCGATCGGCAGCGTCGCGACGATGATCGGCTGCGTCGCCGTGTAGTCCCAGGTCTCCCCGGGCGTCGTCTGGTAGTGCCAGACGTAGGAGCCGTCGTCCGGATCGAGTGCGACGATCGACGACAGGAACAGGTTGTCGCCGCCGCCCGGGCTCCGCAGCGCCTGGTTCCACGGCGAGCCGTT